>JBAYRG010000231.1:0-5318 GCA_041676805.1 Proteiniphilum sp. | reverse complement strand
TGGATGGTGATGCCCGACTCGGTCTCTCCCGCTTCCACTACCGCCTGATGCACCCTGTCGCCATACATCCCCCTACCACCAAATTTCGGGAGCAGTGCCGGATGGATATTAATAATCCTGCCGGGATAAGTATCAAGCAACGGTTGAGATACTTTCAGCAGGAATCCTGCCAACACAATATAATCGATCTCGAAAGTAGAAAGAAGATCAATTACCGCCGTACCCTCATCAAATTCAGCCTTGCTGAAGGTAAAGGAAGGGATATCCAACCGGTCGGCACGTTCATGCACATAAGCATCTCTTTTATTAGAAATGATAAGCGGAATCAATATAGCTTCATTCCCGGAAAAATGACGGATAATATTCTCCGCATTGGTGCCACTTCCGGATGCAAACAGGGCGATTCGAGTCATAAAAACAGTTATTTTTTGCACAAAAAAACCCAATTTGTGCACATTTCTTCATTTTGATACGCAAAAGTTTGCTCAATTCGAGAAAATTTGTGTTACTTTGCAGCGCAAATTTAAGAATAAATTTTTTATTTATTAATTAATATTGAAAGTTATGTCTGAAGTAGCACAAAGAGTAAAATCGATTATTGTCGATAAATTAGGTGTTGAAGAAGTTGAAGTTACCGAAACTGCAAGCTTCACCAATGATTTGGGAGCTGATTCACTTGATACGGTAGAATTGATCATGGAATTCGAAAAGGAATTCAACATCTCAATTCCGGACGATCAAGCTGAAAAGATCTCTACTGTTGGTGACGCGATTTCTTACGTAGAACAACACGCGAAATAATCCATTTTTTATGGAGTTAAAGAGAGTAGTAGTAACAGGCCTGGGAGCGATTACCCCCCTTGGAAATAACGTGGAAACCACGTGGGAGAACGCTTTGGCGGGTAAGAGCGGTGCCGGGCCTATTACTCATTTTGATGCATCGCTTTTCAAAACGCAGTTTGCCTGCGAAGTAAAAAACTTCGATCCCAGCGATCTGTTTGATCGTAAAGAAGCCAGAAAATATGACCGGTATGCCCAGTTAGCCATCCACGCAGCCAAAGAAGCGATGAAAGACTCGGGGCTTGATCTCGAAAAAGAGAATGTAGACCGTATCGGGGTTATTTTTTCTGCCGGAATTGGAGGAATAAGGACATTCGAAGAGGAAGTGGGTAGTTACTATACCAACATGGACAAAGGGCCTCGATTCAATCCCTTTTTCATTCCGAAAATGATAGCGGATATAGCTGCAGGCCATATCTCTATGATTTATGGACTGAGGGGTCCCAACTACGCAACCGTATCGGCTTGCGCTTCCTCCACCAATGCCATTGTCGATGCATTCAATCTTATCCGTCTGGGTAAGGCTAACGCCATTGTAACAGGTGGTGCCGAAGCGACTATCAGCCCCTCGGCAGTGGGAGGATTCAATGCCATGCATGCCATATCTACCCGCAACGACTCCCCCTTCACAGCATCACGTCCTTTCAGCGCCAGTCGCGACGGATTCGTGATCGGAGAAGGAGGAACAGGCCTCATCCTCGAAGAGTTGGAGCATGCCTTGGCACGTGGGGCAAAGATTTATGCGGAGATTGTAGGCGGAGGCATGTCGGCCGACGCGTACCATATTACGGCTTCCCATCCCGAAGGGTTAGGCGCCAAGCTGGTGATGAGAAATGCATTGGAAGATGCCGGGATGAATCCGGATGAGATTGATTACATCAACGTGCATGGTACATCCACACCCGTAGGCGATATCTCGGAGGCGAAAGCGATTCTCGAAGTATTTGGCGAACATGCTTACAACCTGAACATTAGTTCTACCAAGTCGATGACAGGGCATCTCTTGGGAGGTGCAGGTGCCATTGAAGCGATGTTCACTATCCTGGCAATCAGGGATCAGATAGTTCCTCCGACCATCAATCATGAAGAGGGGGATAATGATCCGGAGATTGACTATAATCTGAATTTCACATTCAACAAAGCTCAAAAAAGGAAGATAAGAGCTGCGTTATCTAATACTTTTGGCTTTGGGGGACACAACGCAAGTGTAATTCTCAAGCAATTTAACAAATAGTGTGTCAAGAAAACTGGTAAAGAGGATTAAGGCTCTTCCGCACAGGGGAAAGGAGCCTTACCTTTCGTTTTATAATATCTTGGGATTCTATCCTGACCGGATAGCGCTCTATCAAGAAGCCATGACTCACCGTTCTTCATCCATTCGGTCGGAGAAAGGACGATGGGTGAATAATGAGCGCCTCGAATTTCTGGGAGATGCTATTCTCGATGCCATTGTCGCCGATATCCTCTATAAGGACTTCGAACACAAAAAGGAGGGATTTCTTACCAGTACCCGCTCGCGTATTGTACAGAGGGAAACGCTCAATAAACTGGCGATGGATCTCGGGCTCGATAAATTAATTGTCTCATCTACCCGTAACCTGGCTCATAACACCAATATATATGGGGATGCCTTAGAAGCCCTTATCGGCGCCATTTATCTTGATCAAGGATACCGGGTGGCCAAAAAATTCGTATTTGAGACCTTGATCAAACAACATCTCAACATCGACAAGGTACTAAAGAGTGAGGTCGACTTCAAATCCAGATTAATTGAATGGGGCCAAAAAAATAGGATAGAAGTCACTTTCGAAGTAACGGAATCTACCTATGACACCCAGAATAATCCTGTATTCTTCTCTTGCGTAAAGGTAGGAGGTAAAGAAATAGGTTCTGGGAGAGGATACTCTAAAAAAGAATCCCACCAGATGGCGGCAAAAGTAGCGATAAAAAAACTACGTGAAAGCAACGAACTGCAGGAGGCGCTGGTTGAAACAACAAAAAATGAATCGCCCACCCCCTCTCCGAATGACGAGTAACCCTATTTCAGTTATGGCCTCAACCATTGATGCATGATCGAATCCATACCCTATTCATCAAACACCGAAGGAAATGCCCATTCGTTTACCCTGCAACACAAGCTGATTATCGGGTGTAACTAATCTCAATTTACCCGCCACTTCGGCCAAAGGCACATCGGTGATGGCAGGCCCTATTTTTGCGACCATCCTCCCAAATTTTCCCTGATGGATCAGTGCTGCGGCATACCCGCCCAGCAACGTACCAAGATTCCTGTCGTAAGGCGAAGGTGAGCCCCCACGCTGAATATAACCGAGTACGGTTTCTCGGGTTTCGTAACTGGTCTGGGTTTCTATCTCACGGGCAAAATAGGTAGCCGGGCGTTCCTTGGTAGGCGTCTCCACTCCTTCCGCCACGGCTACGATAGAGTAGGCTTTTCCCATTTCCATCCGCTGATTGATCTTGTCAACCACCACCTTCATATCATACCCTAACTCCGGCAAAAGAATAATATCGGCTCCCCCGGCCATTCCTGCATGAAGTGTGATCCAGCCGGCATGATGCCCCATCAACTCAATTACCATCACCCGGCGGTGGGAACTGGCCGTAGAATGAAGCCTGTCAATCGCTTCGGTGGCAATATTTACCGCGGTATCAAATCCAAACGTCACCTCAGTCCCATAGACATCATTATCAATGGTTTTGGGTATTCCCACCACATTCAGTCCCAGTTCCGAAAGCATCCAAGTGGTACGCTGTGTACCATTCCCTCCAATACAAACCAGACAATCCAACTCCAACTCATTATAGGCATTTTTGATCCGCTCCCTATCTTTCTCATCGGGAGAGGTGATCATTTTACGGAATACCTTCTCCCGTGCCGTACCCAGAATTGTACCACCCATATTCAGGATTCCCGACAAGGAAGAATCAGTAAGTTCCACTATATCCTTATACAATAATCCCGAAAAGCCGTTCCGAATACCGATTACCTGCATGCCATAATTATTAATGGCCGTTTTTCCAACGCCTCGTATGGTCGCGTTAATGCCGGGAGCATCACCGCCGGAAGTAAGAATAGCTACTTTCATGTGATTTATGAATTATGAGTGATTAATTTTCAATTGACTAATTATCAATGATCTATAAAGGGATATTAATTATGAATGGGTGAACCTATTCGTACTCTAAGTCTCGGTTCTTGGTTCTTGATTCCTATACTTGCCATAGATAAATGTAGCCGCACGATCCGAAGCACCCGGACCGCCCAGAATTTTCCTCATCTCATCGTAATTATCGAGCATATTCTGCCGATAGCTCTGCACATGGAGGATCTGTTTCAACTCTCTACGAATATTATCCACGGTGAAAAAGCAGGCAAACAACTCTTTCACCACCTCACGCCCACAAATAAGGTTTACCAATGAGATATAAGGTGTATGAAGAATATGTTTGAAAACCCAATAGGTGAGTTTCGGCGTCGGCGTCCTGTAGCAGACCACCTGGGGCACATTGAGCAGTGCAGCTTCCAATGTAGCGGTACCTGACGTCACTAAGGCGGCATCCGACTGTGCCAGGATACGATAAGTCTGGTTAAAAAACAGCTTTGCAGGAGGAAAAGATCCAATGAATTTGTCATAGAAAGTCGGGGAAATCCCTGGTGCTCCGGCTACAATCAACTGGTATCCCTCCGAATATTCTTTCACCGCTTCCAGCATGGAAGGCAGGTTACTGGCGATCTCCTGCTTACGACTTCCTGCCAAAAGGGCAATTATAGGTTTATTTTCAAGATCATTGTCGACAATGAATTCATCAAAGGGTTCATCTTTATAATCCCGTTGAGCAATTGCATCTACCGTAGGATTTCCCACGTAGCGCACCTCATATCGGTTTTCCCTGAAAAAATCGACCTCAAACGGAAGGATTGACAACATCTCGTCCACATATTTCCGGAAAGACTTTACACGGTATTTTTTCCAGGCCCACACCTTGGGTGAAATATAATAGTAAACCGGAATATTCAGTTTTTCTTTTACATATTTAGCTATTTTCAGGTTAAATCCGGGATAATCGACCAAAATCACGACATCGGGCCGATAAGCGGCAATATCTTTTTTACAGAATACAAGATTCCGCAAAATCGTACCCGCATTCAACACTACCGGAATAATCCCCATAAAGGCCATATCGCGGTAATGCCTTACCAGCGTTCCTCCTATCGATTGCATCAAATCCCCACCAAAGAATCGGAAATCGGCTCCTTTGTCAAGCTCCTGTAACGACCGCATCAGATTGGATGCATGCAAATCGCCTGATGCCTCTCCGGCTATTAGGTAGTATTTCATACGACTAAAATTATTTATTTTCAAAGGTGTCGTATGGAACTCGCTTTTAGTCATGTTCTTGTGTGAGAACAATTCTCATGCTCGTTTCATACGATTATTTTATTTTTTCTTGTCGGT
>JBAYRG010000230.1:0-5322 GCA_041676805.1 Proteiniphilum sp. | reverse complement strand
CGCAGCGGGTTGCCGACAGGCCGTTACCCTTTCATTGGTTCCGCAATATCCTGAAAACTCCCGGCTGGTATTTGGAAGTAATGGATGAACTTGAAAAGATTGATCCACAGATAGAGTTATTGGATGCCCCGACATTTTTTGAATTATACCGCATCTGGCTTCAACAAAATCCGGATGCCGCCAACGGGAACTGGAAATAGAGATTATTTGTGCCAAAAAGCATAGCAGATAAATCAAGAATTAAACCGAAACTCCTTGTATAATTTATACATTTGTTGCTCCTAATAAGTGCCAATCTTTAATTAGTTTATACTATACATATTTGTAAGTCATTTGTTAGAGCCATATTTATGTTTTAGAATAATATAAACTAATTCGTGCTCTATGCTTAGGAAGTAATAATTGCAGAAAATCAAATAAATTATTATCTAAAATGGGTATCTTTGTAGTTGGATATTTGTGATATCCGATTATGAGGGTGAACACTTTAAATCATGCGTAAATGGCAGTCGTAGTAATTATGCCCAAACAGGGGCAATCAGTAGAGAGTTGTATCATTACCGAACTAAAAAAGAAAAAAGGGGATACAGTGCAAAAAGGAGACATTCTCTTTTCTTATGAGACGGATAAGGCTTCGTTTGAAGAAGAATCCCCGACGGAAGGAAGAGTGCTTGAATGTTTTTACGGTGAAGGTGATGAAGTACCCGTATTGGAAAATATGATGATCATCGGACAACCGGGAGAAGATATTTCTTCGTTATTGGCCGGGCGTGAAGCACTACAAGAGAAGGAAGAGGAGATAATTCCGGCCATTTCCGGCCATTTCCCGGGAAATGCCCAAGAGCCTGTTACCGCCTCGCTAACCGGCGAAGTGTCAGGTGAAGGGAGCAGTTCCGTTCCGCAAAACATACAACTTGGCACAAGCCCTGTTTCTCCACGTGCCAGAAAACTGGCGGAGAAAAATGCTGTGGATACGTCCGCACTTTCCGGGAGCGGCCCCAAAGGACGTATTGTAGAGAAGGATATACAGGCGGTGTTACAGGGTCGTCCAAAGATGACGCCCCTGGCCAAAAAATTGGTGGCCGAAGAGGGGCTGTTGCCGCAGTCGTCCGGGACAGGACTCGCCGGTACCGCCAGGGCTGCAGATCTTTCCGTACCGCTAAACAGTGTGTATGGTAAGGATTATGAAGACCGGAAAATTTCCAATATGCGCAAAATCATAGCGCGTTCAATGCATGCTTCCCTTCAGAATTCGGCACAGCTTACCCACCATTTGGGAGCGGATGCCCGAAGAATGTTGGCCCTTCGGAAGAAAGTGAAAGCGATGCTGGAAGAGGGACAAATCGATATCAATATAACGCTGAACGATATGGTCTGCTTCTCGGTGATCAAGGCACTGAAGAAATTTCCCAATGTCAATACCCATTTCCTGGGTGACAGCATCCGTTATTTTAATAAGATACATCTTGGATTGGCGGTAGATACCGATAGAGGGTTGATGGTGCCGGTCGTGCGGAATGCCGATGATCTGTCTATTACAGGATTGGCTCGTCAGTTCAAGGAGATTGCCGCTACCTGCAGAAATGGAAGCGTGAATCCTGATATCCTTTCCCCTGAAGCGGGCTCGTTTACCGTATCGAATTTAGGCAATTATGGCGTGGAGATGTTTACGCCGGTCATTAATCTGCCCCAGTCGGCTATCTTGGGCGTGAATACTATTGTGCCGCGCCCCAAAGATATTGGCGATGGCGTATACGCCTTTGTGCCCTTTATCGGATTGAGTTTAACGTACGATCACCGTTCGTTGGACGGAGGAGAAGCCACCCGTTTTCTGAAACAAATAGCTGTTGAGATAGAAAATCTGGAATTGGATGTTTGATAATGTGCCAATAAGATTAATGTGTCAATCCCGATAAACCGGGACAAGTGATGCCAATTGAATTAAGGCGTAAAAATAAAATATCCTTTTTTAATTAATTGTAAATAAATAAAATATGTAATTATTGGTGGAAATATTTTCCTGTAAGTCTCATTGGCATATTGGCATATTTTCACATTGATAAATTAAAATATTATGTACGATTTACTGATTATCGGTGGAGGCCCCGCCGGGTATGTGGCGGCAGAACGTGCTGGGCATAAAGGGCTGAGTGTGGTGCTATTCGAGAAAAAAGCGATGGGAGGAGTTTGTCTGAATGAAGGATGTATTCCTACCAAGACATTGCTTTATAGTGCCAAGACCTACGAAAATGCTTTGCATGGAGATCTCTACGGTGTCTTTGGGGATAACATCCGTTTCGATTACGGAAAAATGGTCTCCCGAAAAAAGAAAGTGGTGCGTAAACTCGTGCTCGGTGTGGAAGGCAAGATGAAAGCCAATAAAGTGACGGTGATAAAGGGTGAAGCTTATATTAACGGGCGTTCATCGGAAGGGATCGAGATAACCGGAAACGGTGAAAAGTATATCGGGAAAAATCTTCTTGTCTGTACAGGATCGGAAGCATCTGTACCACCCATACCCGGACTGAAGGAGGCAGGTGAGATCGTTGTCACTAACCGTGAGATACTGGAACTGACTGAGCGGCCCGAATCACTCGTTGTAATTGGTGGTGGGGTGATCGGTATGGAATTTGCCAGTTTTTACAATAGTCTGGGATCCAAGGTTACCGTAGTGGAGATGCTTCCTGAAATTCTTGGGGGACTGGATGTGGAAATCTCAGCTATGCTTCGGCAAATCTATACAAAGAAAGGTATTGCTTTCCACTTGAACGCAAGAGTGACACAAGTAGATGGCAATAAAGTCATTTTTGAGGAAGAGGGAAAAACCGAAACGATAGAAGGTGAAAAGATATTATTGAGTGTCGGCCGTCGTCCCGTTACGCAAGGATTCGGACTGGAAAATCTGGGTGTAGAACTACTGCGGGGTGGTATCAAGGTGGACGAAAAGATGCGCACCAATGTGCCCGGCGTCTATGCTGCAGGTGATGTGACCGGCTTCTCTTTGTTGGCCCATACGGCAAGCCGTGAGGGTGAAGTAGTGGTCAACAACCTCACCGGTAGAAACGATATCATGCGTTACAACGCCATTCCGGGTGTGGTCTACACCAATCCCGAAGTGGCCGGAGTGGGAGAGACCGAAGAGTCGGCCAAATCAAAAAATATTGATTATAAGGTGGTTAAGCTGCCTATGGCCTATGCCGGGCGTTTTGTCGCCGAAAACGAAGGTGGGAGCGGACTATGTAAAGTGTTGGTAGGTGAAAAGCATGGCGAGGTGATCGGCGTACATATGCTGGGTAACCCTGTCAGTGAAATCATCTATGGTGCCTGTATCGCTATTGAGCAGGAGATGACATTGAAAGAGATGCAGGAAGTCGTCTTTCCACATCCTACCGTGAGTGAAATCATCAAGGAGACCGTCTTCTTATAAAAAGAACCAAGAGCCAAGAATTTTCTTAGGAACGAGTGCAAAGGCAAGTTTACTTGTTCTATGCCGAGTGACGACAGAAAATGGACGAAGTCAACCAAGAGCCAAGACTGTTGGAATTTGAGATTTAGGATGTAGAATGTAGAAGATGATGAATAATTCAAGATTCTCTACTTCTTCACTTCTCCACTTCAGACTTCTAAATTAAATAATCATCAAATCATCAAATTAGTAAATCAGTAAATCAACAAATCAATTAAGATATGCCCAAAGTACAAGTAATAGATCCGACAGAAGCGCGTAAGCCCGGGTTTGTGGAATTTCAGCCGATACCTGTCAACCAGTACCAAAAAACGGTACAGGAAGAAAAAGAGAATTTTACGATAGAGGAGTTCAAGGCGATCTATCATGACATGGTATTGATCCGTGAATTCGAGACCATGTTGAACCTGATCAAGACACAGGGAGAATATAATGGAACGTCTTATAACCACCCTGGTCCCGCACACTTGTCCATAGGGCAGGAGTCGGCGGCAGTGGGTATGGCATGGACACTGTCGGTAGATGATTTTATTTTCGGGAGTCACCGTTCGCATGGCGAAATTTTGGCCAAGGGGATGTCGGCCATCCATCAACTGGATGACCAACAGCTTATCGGGATCATGGAGAATTTCTTTGATGGGGTGATCTATGAGATCGTGAAGAAAGATTTTGAAGGATCGGTCAAGGAACTGGCAAAGAGATTTCTGGTCTATGGGACACTGGCTGAGATTTTTGCCCGCAAGACCGGTTTCAATAAGGGATTAGGCGGTTCGATGCACGCTTTCTTTACTCCGTTTGGCGTTTATCCCAACAACGCCATCGTAGGCGGATCGGGAGATATAGCTGTTGGTGCTGCCCTGTACAAGAAGGTGAACCGTAAGCCGGGATTAGTCGTGGCCAATATTGGTGATGCCTCCATGGCCTGTGGCCCCGTGTGGGAAGGGATTACCTTTGCCGCAATGGATCAGTTCAGAGAACTTTGGGAAGGTGACATGAGAGGTGGTCTCCCGGTGATCATCAACATAATGAATAACCAGTATGGTATGGGAGGCCAGACCTGTGGAGAGACGATGGGTTACGGCATTGCCGCCCGCATCGGTGCCGGAGTGAATCCTGAGCAGATGCATGCTGAGCGGGTGGATGGATATAATCCTCTGGCTGTTATCGATGCTTATAAACGTAAACGTAAGATAATTGAAGAGAAGAGAGGTCCGGTATTGTTGGATGTGTTGACTTACCGTTACAGCGGACACTCACCTTCCGATGCATCCTCCTATCGCTCCAAAGAGGAGGTAGAAGCGTGGGAATCGCAGGATTGCATCCGCAGTTATGGGGAACAATTGCTCGAAGCGGGAGTCGCCATACAGGCCGACCTTGATACAATTTCAGAAAATATAAAGGTATTGGTGTATGAAATGTTCCTGAAATCGATCGATGACGAGATCTCTCCCAAGATGGAGAATCCGGATGTGATCGGAGATATGATGTTTTCCGACGGATCGGTGGATAGTTTTTCGGATGCCAAGCCGGAAGTCCTTTTACCATTGGAAGAGAATCCAAGGGTGAAGAAGATCGCGAACAAGGAACGTTTTGCTTTCGATGCCGATGGCAAGCCGTTCAGCAAGATGAAACAGTACCACCTGCGGGATGGCCTTTTTGAAGCGATCATCGACCGTTTCTATAAAGATGCTTCCCTGATCGCTTACGGTGAGGAGAACCGTGATTGGGGCGGGGCCTTTGCCGTTTACGGTGGGCTGACCGAATCGTTGCCCTACCACCGCCTGTTCAACTCTCCCATTGCGGAGGCATCCATCGTGGGGACGGCTATCGGTTATGCCATGTGCGGTGGTCGCGTG
>JBAYRG010000229.1:0-5343 GCA_041676805.1 Proteiniphilum sp. | reverse complement strand
TTGTTTATCGTGAACAACCGCATCAAGAATATCTATGAGTTGGAAGCGCTTGTCAAGCGGGAGATACCGGGTGTGCGCGTAGCGGTGGGACACGGGCAGATGGATCCGAAGAAACTGGAAGGGGTGATTGCCGATTTTATCAACCATGAACAGGATATGCTGATCGCCACCACTATCATCGAATCGGGAATCGATATGCCCAATGTGAACACCATCATCGTGATGGATGCGCAGAATTTCGGGCTGAGCGACCTGCATCAGTTGCGGGGAAGGGTGGGAAGGAGTAATCGCAAGGCGTTCTGTTACCTTTTGGCCCCTCCTTTCTACATGCTGAGCAGCGACTCACGCAGGCGATTGCAAGCGATCGAGAATTTTGCCGAACTGGGAAGCGGCCTTCATATCGCCATGCAGGACCTCGATATCCGGGGAGCGGGAAACCTGCTGGGAGCAGAACAGAGCGGTTTCATTGCCGATCTGGGGTATGAGACCTACCAGAAAATATTGGCCGAAGCGGTACAGGAGTTACGTAAGGATGAATTTGCGGAGCTGTACGGCACGCAGCAGGCTGAAAGGGCGCAGATGCATGATTTTGTGGATGATGTGTTGGTGGAGAGCGATCTGGAACTGATGTTCCCGGTGGATTATATCCCGAACGACGCGGAACGGGTAGCCATCTATCGTGAGATGGACAATATGGAATCTGAAACGGAGATCATGGACTTTATGAAACGGCTGGAAGACCGTTTCGGAAGAATTCCGGCACAGGGTAGGGAGCTGATCCGTATTGTGCGGCTCCGTCGTCTTGCCAAGTCGCTGGGAATTGAGAAAGTAGTGCTGAAAAACGGGCAGATGACCCTCTTCCTGGTCTCTGATCCGGAATCACCCTATTACAACTCGCCGGCATTCGACCAGTTATTGGATTTTGTGCAGAAACAGCCGCGCCGTTGCCGCTTGCAGGAAAAAGGGCGAAAACGATCGGTAGCGATCAGCCAGGTTGAAACCGTGGAAACGGCTATCGCCTTACTCGAGGAGATCGGTAGAGAAAATCAAATCACAAAATCGTAGGGACTGGAAAAGTCTCTCACCATACGTATTTTTACATCTATTGAATTGGTGACGAGCGAGTAGGGAACTACACTCTGCGTGAGCCATGCGCCGCCGCCAATTACCGAATCGTGCCCGACCACTGTCTTCCCTCCAAGAATAGTGGCATTGGCGTATATCACCACATTGTCTTCCACGGTCGGGTGCCGTTTCACATCCGACAACTTCTTTTCTACATATAAAGCGCCGAGTGTCACACCCTGGTATACCTTCACATTATTCCCGATCTCGGTGGTTTCACCGATCACAATTCCTGTACCATGATCCATAAAGAGATTCTTGCCTATCTTGGCGGCAGGGTGGATATCGATACCGACTTTCGAATGTGCGTATTCGGAGAATAACCTGGCAATCAGGGGCGCTCCCAACTGATGGAGTTCATGGGCCACACGATGCACGCAGAGAGCATAAAATCCGGGGTAGGTGAGAATTACCTCTTCCAGGCTTTTGGCCGCAGGATCGGCTTTCAGGTAGCAGGCCGCATCCTTATAGAGTCGTTCCCTGAGCACTGGGAATTGCCCGAAAAACGATTCGATGATCTCATCAGCTTTCTGCTTTCCGGTGAGCGAGGATAGGTTGGCGTGAAGTGTAAAGGCGGCTCCCCTTAACTTTTCATGCAGATCTACCGGCTCCGGACAGTCGCAGATAGGGAACATCTGTGAAATAAGCGTTTCGATCACCTCTTCCAGGTCGCACTTGTTGATGGGAATGCGTATGGGTTGCGGATTGAACTGCCGGATGAGTTCCTCAATCTTGTCTGTCATAAAAATAGGATATTATTGTATGTTTTTTATTCTTTCTATCAATTCGTCTCCCAGTGCCCTCTTTTCTTCAATATGCTTCAGTGTGGCCGTGACAAAGGGATTCTTGTCGAAAGCGCCACGTACATATTCAAAATCCATAGCCCGGTCCTGTATATTGCCGTCGGCCCCAAAACCGGTTTTGAAAGAGAGTGAGAATTCTTTTTTAGCGTCACTGTAAATCATTTCGTCGAGACCAATCACCGCTGCTTTCCATTTTTTTACAATGGCGATCACATCAGATGCAGTGATCTCATCACCTTTAAACCCATAAAACGTCTGGATCTTATCCCAGGCCCAGGTCCATTCGTTCTCGTAATAGTTTTGGTGTAATTTCCGGAACAGGTGATTGATCTCCTTCAGTTTGGTGATCTCTCCCGATTCAATTTTGCAGAGCAGATCATCGATTTCCGATTTGGGAGCAATCAGGCCCGAGACATCTACCCATTCTCCCATTCCGGGAGTTCCTTGAGGGTCAAGCTGCTGCCTGATCTCTTCATTGTTTTTAAACCGGGTTTTCTCTAAACGTTTGATGAGTGAATTCCCCAGAAATTTATGGATAATGATCTCATAGAGTTTCAACCCCCTCAATAAAGATGAATTGGAAATAACACAACTCTGGAAGGTGTAAAACTCCGATGTTTCCCCGGCTACGGCCTGCAGGTCCTTCAGTATCTCTACGCCTGCAAACACTTTCTGGATGGTGTAAGGACTGAGCAGGTTGAAATTGATGCAGTCGAGCCGGTCGGGATCTTTCCGGCGGTCTCTTTCGGGCCACTTCTTGGCATCGCGGATAGTGCCCACACTGCGCAAGTTTACACCCGGTGCGATATGGGTACCGTTATCTTTTTCTATGAGGTAGGAGAAAGGAAGGTTCGATGTATCGGCATGCTGGGAATGGCGCCCCAGGATCAGCGAGAAAGGCCCTACCTTGGCAGGCCATAACACGTAGGAGTTACTGGTTGTCTTGGCGCCCCGTTCAATGATCCCCTGGTGGATTGGTCCCAGTTTATACATGTGGTTGCTCTGGTTAGAACCCGATCCGGCATTCATAAAGGAGAACATTCCCGCAATCAGGAGTGTGGACTTATGATGTGTGACGGTATAAGGTCCGGCAAAAAGAGCGCAGGCCTCACCATTCTCACCCTGACAATTACTGAAAAAGAGAGAGTCGGAGGCGGAGTAACCGTGATCGATATGACAAGCCTGGCCGATAAAACAGCGGGAGATAATGGAGCCTCCATCAATCGTGGATCCGGAACTGACAATGAAATCTTCGGCGATCACGTTACGCCCGATATAGACCGGATCATATTCATTGCTGTTGATACTTCCATTTTTGAGTTTCATCGCACCGGTTATCTTGCAGAAAGCGCCTATCCGTACGTTTTTGATATAACCGACGTTCACAATCTTACAATCGTGACCGATGTATCCCCTGTCGGACGCATGCTTGTCGCAGTAATAATCGATGATCGCCTTCATCCGTTCAACCAGCTTCGGACGATGGCGATAGAGGGAATAGATATAGGCGAAATGGGCGGAGAGTTTGTCGTTGATATGTACTTCACGCCCTCCGCTTTCGTTCAGGACATTGACCTGTACTCCGTTTCCGAAAGTCGTCATCCCGTCAACCAGGATCACATCTATGTTCTGAATAAAACAATTATCGCAGATAGTATAATTGGCAATATAATTTTGCACATTCTCGATCATCACGTTATCACCGATGGTACAGTTATGAATCACGGCACGATTGATGCCGGCATGTTTTTGTAGTCCGCCCGGCAAAGAGAAAATCTTCTCAAATAAACCGAGTTCAATCCTGCCTGAGAAGTGGCTTTCACGTACATAACGGGGATCGAAGCCTTCTTTTACGGTAATCAACTTCCAATCGGAGCAACTACATCCGTTTCCTTCCAACTGGTTGATTTCGGACTGTGTCAGATTCCTGCTATCTTGCATGATTCAATGTGACTAATAGGACTAATGTGACAATCCCGATAAATCGGGACGAGTAATGCCAATGTGACTAATTCCGATAAATTGGTAATTAGTCATTGGTGATTGGTAATTAAAACAAAAAAAGAGGGTGAAATCATCCTGTGAAATGCCCTCTTCTCATCTATTATTTGTTTTCCTTAAGGGTCTCGAAGATAAGTTTTTCGAGTTCTTCGGCCAATTCGGGATTATCTTTGATGGTTGCCTTTGCCGCATCACGCCCCTGTCCAAGTTTGGTGTCGTTGTAGCTGTACCATGAACCGCTTTTCTTGATGATCCCCAGATCGGATCCCAGATCGATAATTTCACCGGTACGCGAAATGCCTTCTCCGTACATGATATCAAACTCTGCCTTACGGAAGGGGGGAGCCAGCTTGTTTTTGACTACCCTCACGCGGGTGGGTTTTCCGATCTGCTCTTCACCATCCTTGATGGCTGTGCCGCTTCCCCGGATATCTAAACGTACCGATGCATAGAACTTCAAAGCATTCCCTCCGGTAGTTGTTTCAGGATTACCAAACATCACCCCGATCTTCTCGCGTAACTGGTTGATGAAAACACAAGTGGTGTTTGTTTTGCTGATGGCTGAGGTGAGCTTCCTGAGCGCCTGTGACATCAATCGTGCCTGTAATCCCACGTTGGAGTCTCCCATTTCACCTTCGATCTCCTTCTTGGGAGTGAGTGCCGCCACCGAGTCGATAACGATAATATCTACCGCCGAGGAGCGGATCAGCTGTTCCGCAATCTCCAATGCTTCTTCACCATTGCTTGGCTGTGAAATAAGCAACTCGTCGGTATCCACACCTAATTTCTCGGCATAAAAACGGTCGAAAGCATGTTCGGCATCTATAAAAGCCGCTACACCACCCGCCTTTTGCGCTTCGGCAATGGCGTGAATGGCAAGAGTGGTTTTCCCCGATGACTCAGGCCCGTAGATCTCGATGACACGTCCACGCGGATAGCCGCCCACACCCAGGGCTACATTCAAGGCAATAGAGCCGGAGGAGATTACAGGTACCTCTTCCACTTTCTCGTCGCCCATCTTCATGATAGAGCCTTTGCCGTAGGTCTTTTCAATTTTGTCCATCGCTGCGCGCAGCGCTTTCAGCTTTTCACTGTTTTTGTTATCTTTTTCTTCCGCCATATTGTTCGTTGTGTTTAATTTTGTTGTTAGACTTCTCTCCCTCCTATTCCGGCTGTTTTGTCGCCGGTTTACAGCACCATTGATATTTTATCAACCGTGATTATTCTCCAAAGATCAAAGATAATAAAAAATACAGAGATGCCACGGTAAGATGCGGATCAAATTTTACGCTAACTGATACATTCCTCCCGGGAGTGATGTGACAATATTTCTTACTTCCAACTCCAGCAATGTCATAAACAATTCCGAGATGGGAATATTGAGTTCGATGGCCAAGGTATTCACATGCATGGC
>JBAYRG010000228.1:0-5359 GCA_041676805.1 Proteiniphilum sp. | reverse complement strand
TGGTTGTACCTGATGATTCCATCATGCTTCAATTCAAAGGCAGATATTCCGAAACCCCCTACAAGGGTGTCGACTCCGGCTCCAATTTCAGGACCGGTGGATATATGTCGCAAGAGTACCCCCGCGCCACCTTTGCTGCCATGGTAACCCGTATTGATGTTTATGTGGGGCAGATCGTCGAGAAACTTAAAGAGAGAGGGATTTATGAAAACACACTCATACTATTTACCAGTGATAACGGACCACACCTCGAAGGAGGTGCCGATCCGGATTTCTTCAACAGCAATGGCATCTACCGCGGGTATAAACGTGACCTGTATGAAGGAGGTATCCGGGTACCCACCATCATTTCCTGGCAGGGAAGAATTCCGGCCGGAGAAAAAAGTGATTTTGCTTTTGCATTCTGGGATTATTTGCTCACATTTGCCGATCTACTGAATATCGACGCACCCGAAAATACCGATGGAATCAGTATTTTGCCTATACTCCTCAGTAAAGAAGGGCAGGTGGATCATGATTACCTCTATTTCGAGTTTCAGGAAATGGGTGGCCGTCAGGCAGTAATAAAAGGCAACTGGAAACTGTTGCATCTTGATATCCGCAAAGGAGGGATGTACGAACTTTATAATCTCGCATCCGATCCCTCGGAAAATCACAACCTGATCGATCTCAATCCACAAAAAACGACTGAATTGAAAGAAATTATGAAGAATGCCAGAACCGATGACCCCAACTGGCCTTTGTTTTAAGTAATTGATCCATGCAAACAATCGACTTAATCATATTATAAATTTCCCGATTATGAAACAATTTTCTACCCGGTCAATCCTCACTTTAGGTAGTTGCCTGGTACTTCCATCACAGGCACAAGAGATGAAACCGGCTACAATCCCGGAGAAACCCAATATTGTACTGATCTATGCCGATGATATAGGGTACGGAGATCTTTCATGCTACGGTGCCCACCGTGTAGAGACACCCAATGTGGATGCCCTGGCTCACGACGGGCTGCGTTTTCTTAACGCCCACTCTGCCGCGGCAACCAGCACCCCCTCCCGCTACGGTCTCTTTACAGGAGAGTACCCGTGGAGGAGAAACGGTACGGGTATTGCCCGGGGTGATGCAGGGTTGATCATTAAACCACACCGGTATACGGTGGCAAAGCTGATGAAAGAAGCGGACTATACCACCGGAGCAGTAGGGAAATGGCACCTTGGTATCGGAGAAGAAACCGGTACCCAAAACTGGAACGGTAGAATTGCTCCAGGTCCATATGAGATCGGATTCGATTACTCTTACCTTATGGCTGCTACCGGCGACAGAGTACCCTGTGTCTATCTGGAGAACCAGGAGGTAGCCAATCTCGATCCGGATGACCCCATCAGCGTAAATTATAGCACAAACTTCCCCGGTGAACCTACCGGTAAGGATAATCCTGAACTACTGACCAAATTGAAGCCAAGTCCCAACCATGGACACGACCAGAGTATTGTCAACGGCATATCCCGTATCGGATACATGAAAGGAGGTAAAGCTGCGCTATGGAACGATGAGACAATAGCCGACAGCATCACTTCACGTGCAGTACGTTTTATTGAGCTGAACAAAGACAGGCCCTTCTTCCTCTATTTTGGCACCAATGATGTCCATGTACCTCGCTATCCCAACGAACGGTTCAGAGGAAAAACCAATATGGGCCATCGGGGAGATGCGATCGTCCAGTTCGACTGGTCGGTAAGTGAAGTGATCCGCGCATTGAAAGAGGCCGGAATATATGAAAACACACTGATTATTCTGTCGAGTGACAACGGTCCGGTGGTCGATGACGGCTATGCGGATGAGGCTGTGGCCCGCCTGGGAGATCATAAACCCTGGGGGCCTTACCGGGGTGGTAAATATAGTATGTTTGAGGCAGGCACAAGGGTACCGTTTATTGTCCACTGGCCGGAGATGGTTCGCCCGGGAGTTTCTGATGCACTGGTTTCACAGATCGACCTGTTGGGTACACTGGCTGCTTTGACAGGGGTAACAGTAGAAGAAGAGAAACTAAGCGACAGCAGGAATCAACTTCCGGCATGGCTTGGCCTGGATATCGAAGGACGTGAATACCTGATCGGAACCGGCACTTCGCTGTCGATCAGCACCAAAGATTGGAAATATATCGAACCGAATAATAGCAGTGCATATCAAAGGCTTACCAACATCGAGATGGGAAACAATCCGAAAGATCAACTTTACCATCTACGCTATGACCGCGGAGAGTACGATAACGTGGCTGAAAAGAACCCACTGAAAGTACGATTTCTTAAGCAGATACTCGAAGAAGAGAAAAGCAAAGGCATAGGGATGGAGTTGTAAGAGATTTGCGTGTTATCCATCAGTAAATTTGTATATCTCACATATGTATAATACATTTGTGATACAATGTAATTAAAAGTATAACAACAATGAAGACAACAGTAGAAAAGAGACAGGCTGCTTTTAGGCTAAATGCAAATTTACTTGATAGATTGAAAGTAGAAGCAAGAAAAACAAATAGAAGCTTAAGCAATTATGTTGAGTGTATTCTTATGGAGAGCGTATACGGTGAGCCTAACGAGACTACGTTAGATGCAATAAAAGAAGCACGTTCGGGTCAGTTTGCCGGGACGATTGATACCAGTAGCTTAGAAGCTTTTATGAAATCCTGCGGGGAATGAAAACAATAGTTTATAGTACACAATACAAAAAAGATTTCAAAAAATATCGACATCAAACAAAGAAAATTATTAAACTGTTGGAGGTTGTAAGAATGCTTGAAAATGAGGAACCCTTACCGCCGGAATTAAAACCTCATATGCTCAAAGGAAATCTTAAAGGCTGTATGGAATGCCATATTGAAGGAGATTTTCTACTTATATGGATAGATGATGACATAATTGAACTTCTAAGACTTGGAAGCCATTCAGAACTATTCAAACAATAATTCCCTCTTTACATTATTAATTTCACACGACACAAAGAAAAGAGGTTGTTCCAGTTCAATATACCCGAGCAACCTCTTTTTTGAATTATAACTATTGGTTTACAACCTCTTACAATGGGAACTCTTTCCTGATAGGATCATCATATTGTTCCTGTAAGCGTTTCAGTTCGGACTTCAAACCTGCAATTATGCTCTCATATTCCGGTTTACCGTACAGATTATTCATCTCCTGTATATCGTTTTGAAGGTCATAAAGTTCCCAACTGTCAATATCGTTATAGAAATGGATCAGTTTGAACCGGTCTGTGCGTACTCCGTAGTGCCGTTTTACAGCATGTTCGGCCGGATATTCGTAATAATGATAGTAGAGTGACTTACGCCATTCTACAGGAGATTTCTCGTCTGTCAATAATGGTAGTAAGGATACTCCCTGAATATCGGATGGAATTTCCGCACCTGCAATCGCCAACATGGTGGGCGCAAAATCTATATTCTGCACCATTTCCCTGATTTCACCCTTCCGTTTGAATTTAGAGGGGAGACGCATCAACAAAGGAGTGCTAAACGATTCTTCGTACATAAACCGTTTGTCGAACCAGCCATGCTCACCCATATAGAATCCCTGGTCGGAGGTGTAAATGATAACGGTATTTTCCAGCATATCGTTTTCTTCGAGATAATCCAGTACGCGTCCCACGTTTTCATCCAGCGATTTCACCGTTTTTGCATAATCGGTCATATAGCGCTGGTATTTCCACAAGGCAAGTTCTTTCCCCTCCGGATTATCCTGGTAGAATTGATCAATAATCGGTTGGTAATGCTTATCCCAGGCCGCTTTTTGTGCCGGGTTCAGCCGTGCGTATTCACCATTTTCATATGCTTTCGAAAGACGGGTTTTTACACCGGGACGGATCATCTTCAAATCATTCACAATATCCATATCATGTGCGCTGGCAATGCTCATCTCCTGTTCGGAGGCCGCTATACGGCCTTCATAATTGTCGAAGAAATTGGAGGGGACCTCAAATACTTTGTCTTCATACAACGACAAATAAGTTGTATCCGACATCCAATTACGGTGAATCGCCTTGTGATGTAAAAACAGACAGAACGGTTTATCTTTATCACGTTCCTTATCTAACCAATTGAGCCCTAAATCGGTGATGATATTGGTCACATACCCTTCATACTTCTTTCTACCATCGGAGACAATAAAGTCGGGATTGTAATAACTCCCCTGTCCGGGTAGGATCTCCCAATGATCAAAATGAGTGGGCTGGCTGTCTAAATGCCATTTCCCGATCATAGCCGTTTCATAACCTGATTTTTGCAGTAATTCCTGTACCGTCTGCTGACTACCGTCGAAAACAGTGTGATTGTCGAGTTTCCCGTTTTTGTGGCTATGCTTTCCTGTAACCAGGCAGGCACGGCTTGGACCTGAGATGGAATTTGCCACAAACGCATTAGAGAACAGTACCCCTTTATTGGCGATACGATCCAGGTTGGGTGTTTCGATATGACGGTTATCATAACAACTCATCATTTGCCGTGTATGATCGTCCGTCATGATATAGACGATGTTCAATGGTCCGGCCTGATCCTCTTTTTTCCCCTCTCCGCAGGAAGAAAGGATAGCTGCTCCGGCAATCGGGTAGAGCAGTGTTGTTATTCTTAAATGATTCATATGATTCAAATTATTTATTTTCAATCCTTAACGCTCATTAAGCGCTGTTTTCAGTTCATGTGGAGAACTCCAATGTATGTATGCCAGATGAACTGATTTCCTTTACTTCATATTTTCCGGATATACCATTGAAGAATGTCAGGTGATCTTCTCCGTTAGTCTGGCAGGTGATGATCCATCTGCCGTCATGTTGTTCAATATTCAGGATATCTGATGTATTGGATTTCATTTTGGCGGCTATGCGACCAACGCAACGAATGGTGGTGATCGTATAGCGGTCCACATCCACCCTAAAAACTTTGTTATTCAGCACAAACTTGGCGGGATGGGAGACAGCACCACTTTTCCAGTCTACATTCAATAAATAGAATGTTCTTATACTATCGTCATCCCATACCGAGAAATTGATATGAGGGGAGGCTTGAACCCAGCTTTTCTCCATCTCTTCGGATACGATTCCAGAGGCAATCTCTTTCATCTCCTCAATGTATCCGGTCCTTATTAAATCATCGGCAGGATATACATTTTTGGGGTAATATATCACCCGCCCTTTACCCAATGGGATGACCGTCTTTTCTTTATATCTCTTGTAATCAATGCCGAGTAATGTTTGTATGACCGTGTCGTCTTCGGGAAACTTCGCCGGAAGGTCCGGTTGCAACTCACTGTTCAGATGAACGGCTCCCAAAAGCAGGATACCTCCTTGCTCA
>JBAYRG010000227.1:0-5360 GCA_041676805.1 Proteiniphilum sp. | reverse complement strand
GGTTGGTCCATGGGATGGAAAATCAATTGCTGGGCACGCCTGCAGGATGGAAACCGTGCTTATAAGATTGTCAGCAACCTGTTTAATCCTGTAGGTTTCGAAAGTAAAGGGGATGGGCACAGCGGATCCAAAACCGGAAGGTCCGGAGGTGGCCTCTATAAAAGTATGTTGTGTGCCCATCCCCCCTTCCAGATTGACGGGAACTTCGGGTATACGGCCGGTGTAACGGAAATGTTGCTACAGAGCCATGCTGGTTATATACAATTACTACCGGCATTACCGGATATATGGCCTGCCGGTTCGGTGAGCGGGTTGAAAGCAAGGGGAAACTTTGAGATCGCATGCAAATGGGCAGAAGGAAAAATAGAGGAAGTGACTATCCATTCTTTATCCGGGCAGCCCTGCCGGATCAGGACATCCCAACCTATAACCACAATGAAAGGAAAAAAAGAAATTGCAAAGTCTAATCCCGTTCGAGCCAATGGAAGGATTTTCTATGAGGTGAACTTTCCGACTAATACAAATGAAACTTTTACATTAACTCCTGATAATTGAAAATATTGTTGAAAAAATCTATATTTGCAACAGTATCAACTACAAATAGATTACAGAAAAGATAAGAATTGCTATCTCTATTTTTCTAAACAATCACTTAAATCAAAAATAAAATAATCGTATGAACAAGAAATGGATCATTACTCTACTATTGGGAGCATTCACTTTTAGTGTGAGTGCCCAAAAACTCTCCTTTAAAAAGGATGGCACATTCAAAATCGTACAGTTTACCGATATGCATTACAAGCATGAAAATCCGAAATCGGACACGACCTTATTGCTTATTCCCAGAATACTGGACAGTGAAAAACCTGATCTGGTCGTCTTTACAGGAGATATTGTCACCGGTGCCGTACAAGAAGGCTGGGATGCTATTACTAAATTTGTCATCGATCGTAAGATACCATTTGCCGTGACTTTGGGTAATCACGATCACGAACAGGGAGTGACAAGGGAAGAGATTGCTGATTTCGTCACTTCCTATCCCTTCAATATCAACAGATTGTCGGAAGTAAGCCAAGGCAGAGTGATGGATAATGTGATTCCGGTATATAGCAGCGAAAAGCAACTCAGAGAAGCAGCCCTGATCTACTGTTTCGATACAGGAGCCTATTCCTCAATAGAGGGTGTAGGGGGATATGATTGGATAACAACTAAACAGATAGAATGGTACCGGGAGCAAAGTCTCCATTATACGGTAAAAAATAATCACCAACCCCTACCTGCCCTCGCCTATTTTCATATCGCTTTACCCGAGTATCGATTGGCGTTTAACGACGAAAAGAATGTACGATATGGCGAAAGAAAAGAAAATGAATGCCCTCCCGAACTCAACACAGGAATGTTTTTCTCGATGAAAGAAATGGGAGATGTCATGGCCACATTCGTGGGACATGACCATGTGAACGACTATATCGTGAACTACCACGGTATCGCTTTGGCTTTCGGACATTTCAGCGGTTGGAAAACCACCTATACCCCTGAAATCAACGGTGCACGCATAGTGGTACT
Source organism: Proteiniphilum sp. (assembly GCA_041676805.1). GTDB lineage: Bacteria > Bacteroidota > Bacteroidia > Bacteroidales > Dysgonomonadaceae > Proteiniphilum. Next base: position 3,794 of record JBAYRG010000227.1, on the reverse strand, counting down.
CAAAGAGGGAAAACGTGAATTCGACACATGGCTCCACCAATTGGATGGCACCATCAAATATAGAGTTACTTTCCCGGCTGATTTTACCAATAAGTGACAAGTGAGATATTTTATAACGTCCGACACCTACTTTTTAAACTTCGGGAGCAAATAATGTTATTTCCCGAAGTTTTACTTTTTTTGCAGCCTTTTTTACGTAAATAAAGGCCCAGTTAATTTAATATTCAATATCTTTGTAAAGTGAGATGGGTCTCAGGCAAGTTCAAGCAAGCTTGACTTACCATTCGGTTTTCGTTATCTTCGGACTGTGAAGATATGAAAATTACTCAAATCAACCATAGGTGCGAAATAATTCAGGGTAAAATTAGTTGATGCCAACAATAATCACTAAAAGATCACCTTACAAATAAATGGATAAATCAGATCTTCATTACTGAAAACAAATCTAAAAACAGGATACAATGCAACTAAACAATCCATCATTATCACGAAGGAACTTTCTGAAAGGTTCAGCTACAATTGGAACAGTAGGGATGATGGGGGGAATCCCCCTTTTAAGTTCCTGCTCATCGCAACAAAAAACAAAAAAAGAAGAATTACAACTACCCTTGTTACTTGATCAAGCACCCGACGGGAAAACACTCAAGGCCGGACTCATCGGCTGTGGAGGCCGCGGTACGGGAGCGGCTGTCGATTTCCTGAATGCCGGTCCCAACTTGGAGATAGTGGCTTTGGGAGATGTCTTCCAGGACAAAATGGATGCATGCCGTGAAATCCTGAAAAAAAATAAAAATGTGGAGATACCCGATGAGAATTGTTTTATCGGATTCGACAGCTATGAAAAGGTGATCGATTCGGGAGTAGATGTGGTATTACTCTGCACTCCTCCACATTTCAGACCTATACATGTGGAAGCCGCAGTAAATGCGAAGAAGCACATCTTCATGGAAAAACCGATTGCCGTGGATCCGGCAGGTGTCCGCAAAGTACTGGCTTCAATGAAAAGGGCGGAATCGATGAAGCTGAATGTGATCAGCGGAACTATCCGCCGTTCACAAAAAGATTATATGGAAACACGGCGCAGGGTATTGAATGGCCAGATTGGAGAGATCACCGGCGCACATATCATCAGGAACGGTGGTGCATTATGGTTTCGCAGTAGAAAGCCGGAGTGGTCTGATATGGAATATATGTTGAAGAACTGGGTGAATTTCTGCTGGTTGTCGGGAGATCATATCACAGAACAATTTATCCACGAGATCGATGTGATGAACTGGTATCTGGACGAATATCCGATAAAAGCCTCCGGATGGGGTGGACGCCAGCGAAGAGTGACCGGCGACCAATATGACTTCTTCAGTATTGAATACCTGTATGAGAACGGCATGAGAACCCACTGTGCTGCAAGACAAATCGACGGTTGTTCTAACGGAAAAGTGGAACAGATCAACTGTACACAGGGTTATGCTGATGCAGCAGGGAAATTATATGACCTGAATGGAAATATCATTTGGGAATATCCTCATCCTGCCGAAAACGACACCCAGTCGGAATGGCACGTGACCAATCCTTTTGTACAGGAGCATATTAATCTGGTTACAGCCATAAGAACAGGAAACACCATTAACGACGGAGAAGACCAGGCCAATTCCACCCTCGTGGCCATTATGGGCAGAATAGCCGCCTATACGGGTAAAGATGTCACCAGGGAAGAGATTATGAATTCCGATCTTTACCTGGGACCGAGCACTTACAGCATGGGGAAAGTGGAAGGTATTCCGGAAACTATTCCTTTGGCTGGCGTTCCAAATAAAGAATAAGACAGATTGAAAGAGGCCATTATAATGAGGCCTCTTTTATTATAACTACATAAATCCTCCATCTTTTTCTAATTTTACTCTGTTGTTTGATTTTTTTATTTCAAAAAAGAGTATTTTTGTAGAAATTGATTTTAAAAACATCTAAAACAACTAAATTTTAAATTATCAATGACCTCCAGAAGACAATTTTTAAAAACGATGGGTGGAGTCACACTCCTCACCATTGTTCCCCGAAATGTACTTGGGAAAGGTATGATCGCCCCCAGTGACGAACTCACAAAGGGGATCATCGGCGTGGGTGGAATGGGCCGGGGCCATATTCCTTACGACAACACACGCGTAGTGGCCATGTGTGACGTGGATAAGACACATCTTTCCAAAGCAGCCGCACTGGTAAAAGAGAAGATCAACCTTTACCACGATTTCCGGGACTTGATCCTCGACAAGAACGTGGATATAGTACATATCGCCACCCCACCCCACTGGCATGGGTTGATGTCATTGGAAGCGGCAAAGGCAGGGAAAGATATCTTCTGCGAAAAGCCGATGACCCGTACTATCGGTGAGGGGAAACGGGTAAGGGAAGCGATAGCCCAACATGGCAACATCTTCCGCCTCAACACATGGTTCCGCTTCAAAGACTCGTTCTATGGGTTGGGAACACCTGTAAAACCACTCAAAAAATTGGTCGACAGCGGACTGCTGGGATGGCCCCTGAAAGTGACTATCAGTAAGCATACCGGCTTCGACTGGAAATTTTTCTGGGTAGGAAAAACGCACCTGGAACCTCAACCGGTACCGCAGGAACTTGATTATGACATGTGGCTCGGACCGGCTCCCCACAAGCCTTATAACGCGCATCGCGTGCACGGTACTTTCCGTGGATACTGGGACTACGACGGTGGAGGACTCGGGGATATGGGACAACACTATATCGATCCCGTCCAGTACATGCTGGGCAAAGACAACACAAGCCCGATAAAGGTGGAAGTGGATGCACCCCAGCAACATCCGGATGCGGTTGGTACATGGCGATCCATCACCTATACCTACGAAGACGGTTGCCAGATCATCCTCTGGGGTGGCGACTATGGCGAACCCGACACTCCCTATATTGCCGGACCTAACGGTAACGTATATAAGAATTTCGCATGCGACATACCCGATTGGGAAAAGAAATTAGCCGACTTCCCCGAACCACGGGAGCAAAACACCAACTTCCTTGAATGCGTACAAAACAGACAGAAATTCGCACTGAACGAAATCAACGGGCACCGCTCCTGCACCATCGTAAATATGGGTGTGGCGGCGCTTCAACTGAACCGGACGCTGGAATTTGACCCTGTAAACGAACTGTTCGTCAACGATGCGGAAGCCAATCGCTTGCTGGATCAACCCGTCCGTGCACCATGGACTGTATAATGTGCCAATCCCGATAACTTGTCCCGACATGTCGGGAAGTAATGCCAATGTACCAATATGCCAATGTGAACAATGAATTTTAATTTTTCACTTTTCACTATTAATTTACAAAAAGTCTTGGTTCTTGGCTCTACAAGTCTTTATTCTTTACTCTTTATTCTTTATTCTTTATTCTTTATTCTTAAAAATGAAACATATACAATTAATCATATTCTGTCTGGGCTTGCTCATTGCAAGTGGAATGCAGGCCCAACTGCCGGAAGGAAGGACAAGAGCCACCATCATTGCCGACGCACTGGCTCAACTGCCGGCCGATACGCCCCACAAATACAATCAGGCAATCGCCGATCTGGTTTCTACCGGAGAAGAGGGACTGCTCGACCTGATCGGCAGGATGAATCCTCCCGGAAACCGGAGCAACGAAACCCTCGATTACGCCATCAGCGGATGGACTCATTTCGTGGCAAATGACAATGCCACACGCAACGTGGCTGCCGGAGCATTCCAAAAGGCCCTCAACCAGCCGCTGGACAAAGAAATAAAGGCATTCGT
>JBAYRG010000226.1:0-5373 GCA_041676805.1 Proteiniphilum sp. | reverse complement strand
GTTGGTTTCTACTATTCGCTGATTGACTGGCATCATCCGCACTTCGCTTTCGACCGGAGTCATCCTCCTGTGCCGACTGATCCTGAAGAACGGAAGAAGGAAAATGAAAAGCGGGATATGAATATCTATCGTCAATATATGAAAGACCAGTTGCGTGAACTGCTCACACAATACGGTCAGATAGATGAACTGTTTATGGACTTTTCCTATCCCGGTGAAGGTGGGAAAGGATATAAGGACTGGGACTCCGAAGGATTGGCAAAGCTCATCCGCGAATTGCAACCCCAGATCATCATCAACAACCGGATGGATTTGGGACATACCGACTGGGGATGGGATTTTATCACTCCGGAACAGTTTATGCCGCAGGAATGGCCTACCATCAACGGTGAGCGGGTACCCTGGGAAACCTGCCAGACTTTTTCCGGTTCATGGGGTTACTACCGTGACCAGTACACATGGAAAAGCACGCATCAACTGATCGTGATGCTGATAGAAACCGTGAGCAAGGGAGGGAACCTGCTCCTCAATGTGGGGCCAACCGCACGGGGAGTCTTTGATGATCGTGCCAATGAGCGTCTGGACGGTATCGGCCAGTGGATGCGTTTCCATAATCGTTCGATCTATGGTTGTACGCAAGCACCGGACGAATATACGGCGCCCCAGAACTGCCTGATGACCTATAACCCCGAAACCCGCAGGCTCTATATCCATGTATTGGAATGGCCTTTCAAGTCGCTTCACCTGCCGGGAATGAAAGACAAGATCGAATATGCACAACTATTGAATGATGCTTCTGAAATAAAATTCTATTCCCGCACCCAGACCGGCAGCCATACGGTAGAGACATCAAGAGAGAACGACGTTATTCTGACCCTTCCGGTAGAACGGCCCAATACCGACGTGCCGGTGATTGAGCTATTCTTGAAATAATCCGATAAATACCTATCCATGCAAAAATATCCGTTTTTATTGATCATCGCCGTAGCACTCCTGTTTATCCGGTGTGCGACGGCCGACACAACCGGGCAAAAGCTGACCCTGCGCTATAATACTCCCGCCAATGTGTGGGAAGAGACCCTACCCTTGGGTAACGGGCGCATCGGCATGATGCCCGACGGAGGAATCGATACCGAACATATCGTGCTGAATGATATTACCATGTGGTCGGGAAGCGAAGATCCCGAAGCATTCACTCCGGAGGCGATCAATTATCTTCCCGGGATACGGGAATTATTGCTGGCAGGCAAGAATCTGGACGCGCAAAAGTTGATGTACCAGCATTTTCGCTGCGGAGGAAGAGGGTCCGCCTTCGGTAATGGAAAAGATGCGCCCTACGGGGCTTTTCAGATGCTGGGCGATTTGCATATTCACTACAGCTATCCTCAAACCGACAGTGTAACAGGCTACGAAAGAACACTCTCGTTAAATGATGCGGTTGCCACTACCCATTTTACCCGAAATGGCGTCTCCTATAACCGTGAATATTTCGCTTCACATGCCCATGATGTGTTGGTTATCCGTCTGACAGCTGATCAAAAGAAATCACTCTCTTTCGAGGTGAAGCTAAGTAGACCGGAGAGGGCGGCTATTTCGGCAAAAGAGAACAGGCTCTATATGGAAGGAGAGCTGAATGACGGTCATAACGGAGAGAAAGGTGTGCGTTATCTCACTCAACTGGAAATAGTGAATAGAGGGGGGAACCTGGTATCAACCGACAGCTCGTTGTCCTTGTCGGGAGCAGATGAAGCGGTCATCCTTATCTCCAATGCAACCGACATGTTCGATGAAGAGCGGTTCACTGTCTACTCCCAGTATGTGGAACAGTTGTTGCGACAGGCTAAAAAAAACCATTATAATCAGTTGAGGAATGCCCATATTGAAGTGTATAAGAAGAAATTCGACCGGGTGGAGTTAGATCTCGGGGAGCAGGATAATATCACGGCGACAGATGATCGTCTTATTCGGTTTCAGACGGACAATGACCCGGCATTGGCCGCCCTCTATTTCCAATATGGCCGTTATCTGATGATCTGTGGTACCCGTGAAGGCCAGCTGCCACTCAACTTGCAAGGCTTATGGGCCAATCAGGTGCAAACACCCTGGAATGGTGATTACCACCTGAATATCAATCTACAGATGAACTACTGGCCGGCAGAGGTGTGCAACTTGTCGGAACTACACAGGACTTTGGAAGAGTTCACAACATCACTTGTTCCGTCAGGAGAAAAGACGGCGCGATCCTTTTATGGCGCCGAAGGATGGGTGGCGCATATGATGGCCAATCCTTGGAAGTTCACGGCTCCCGGGGAGCATGCCTCATGGGGTGCTACCAATACCGGAGGAGCCTGGCTATGCCAACACCTCTGGGAACATTATGCGTTTACGCATGACAGGGCATATCTCGAAGATATCTATCCCGTATTGGCAGGAGCTGCTGATTTTTTCCTGAGCAGCATGATCGAGGAACCCAAACAAGGGTGGCTGGTAACTGCCCCTTCTTCTTCTCCTGAAAACGCATTCTACTTGCCTGGGAGCAGGGATGCCGTATATGTCTGTATGGGGCCGACAATGGACGTGCAGATCATAAAGGGATTATTTGACAATATCCTTTCAGCGGCAGAGATACTGGGCAGGGAAGATGAAACTACGGCCAAGATCAGGAAAACCATTCCTCAATTGCCTCCAATGCGGATCAGCCCTGAAGGTTATTTGCAGGAGTGGCTGGAAGACTATGAAGAGGTAGATCCGCGGCACAGGCATGTTTCCCATCTCTACGGGTTACACCCTTCCAACCAGATATCACCCGCCAAGACACCCGACCTGGCGGAAGCGGCACGCAAGACGCTTAACCGCCGTGGTGATGCCGGCACAGGATGGTCGCGGGCGTGGAAAGTGAATTTCTGGGCGCGCCTGCATGATGGCGACCGGGCATACAAACTTTTAAAGAGCCTGTTGGAGCCAACATTCGGGAGTGAGGTGAAAATGAGTAGCGGAGGTGGCACCTATCCGAACCTCTTCTGCGCCCATCCTCCATTCCAGATAGATGGTAATTTTGGAGGTACGGCCGGTATCGCTGAAATGCTGATACAAAGCCAGGACGGATATATCCACTTGCTGCCGGCCCTGCCCGCAGCATGGGCGGACGGAAGCTTCAAAGGGCTTTGTGTGAGAGGAGGCGCGGAAATAGATATGGCATGGAAGGATGGAAAAATAACCAAACTGGCTCTAAAAGCAAAAACAGACAATACCTTCCGCTTGAAGGTTCCCGACCATGCCGTGGCAATTATGAAGAACGGTAAAACACTTCCTGTGGAAAACGGATTCGTGCCGATAGAAATGAGAAAAGAGGAAAAATTGACACTGGATGTAGTATATCCCGTTTAATCCGCATCGGGACAAATTGAATTACAACAGCCAAGGTGTTGTTGAAAGAGGCCGGAGGCAAGCGCGCCAGCCTATATCCGGTCGTAGGGCAACTGTGCCAGCATATCGGAGATCTTGTCTATCGCTTCCTTCATCGGTTTCTCCACCATACCCCTGATAAAGGGGTTCAGGTCGGCCTTTACTGTCATCCGGAGGTGGGTTTCCTTTTCGGCTTTGGGTACCATTTGTATCCAGAGAAAAATATCAAAAGGAAGCCCTTCTGATTTGAACTTAACCAATTTGTTTGGCTCACGCTCTACCACGAGGAAAGTTACTGCTCCTACCGGATCCACCTGGAAGGAGACAGAGTCCTGGTCGAATGAGAATTCTTTGAGTTTATCTTCGGGAATCTTATCCTTTATCAGTTCAAGTTTTCGTAGATCGGAGAGCACACGGAACACATCGGCGTCGTTGTGCAGTATAGTTTTTACCTCACTGGTAAACTCGGTCATTTCTTAGCCTTTTTTACGGTTTGTCCCCAGTTTTCCGGATCTTTGCGCCAATCCTGTAACGTCTGCAACTCTGATTCATCAATATAATCGGTCGCCAGCGCTTCGTCCAGTATCGCATCATAATTGCAAAGTGTGGTGAGTTCCACCCGTGCGTCATACATCCGTTTCTGGGCATAAGGAAATCCATAAGTAAATATTGCCAGCATGCCCAATACATCCGAGCCGTTGTTTCGGATGGCCTCCACCGCTTTCAGGCTGCTACCCCCCGTAGAAACCAGGTCTTCGATCACGATCACCTTCTGTTTGGGTTTCAGATCACCCTCGATCAAATTCTCCAGTCCGTGGTCTTTCGGCGCTGAACGGACATATACGAAGGGTAATCCAAGTGCGTCGGCCACCAGCACACCGGGAGCAATGGCGCCTGTGGCAACTCCTGCCACAGCATCAGCCTGTGGATACTTTTCAAGCACAAGGCGGGCGAACTCCACTTTTACAAAATTACGGATAGCTGGATAGGACATCAGTTTCCGGTTGTCACAATATATGGGTGATTTCCAGCCCGAGGCCCATGTGAATGGGTTAGATGGCTGTAATTTAATGGCTTTAATTCTAAGAAGCTTCTCGGCTGTTAATTTCTGTAGTGTGTTCATATGATTATCTTATTTTTGTCACTTTTTTCCCAGATTAACCACAAAAGTACGCTTTTTCAAAATTACTTAGGCTCAATTTCTGAAAAAAAATAGGGTTAAAAGACCTCTCCGAGGGTAGCGATACTGATTTTCACCTCTTTACATTTCTGTAGGGCTATTCCACAGGCTTCCAATGTGGATCCTGTAGTAATCACATCGTCTACCAGTAGTAGATGTTTCTGTTCGAACAACAATGGATCGGCCACTTTAAAAATATCTTTCACATTTTCCCAGCGTTCTGTTTTGGTTCGTTTTGTTTGTGTGGGATTATATATTATCCTTATAAGATTATTTGTGAGGAGAGGCAGGCCGGTAGTTTCAGAAAGGCCTTTGGCAATTATTTCAGCCTGATTGTATCCCCTTTCTTTTTCTCTTTTGGGATGAAGTGGTACAGGTACGATCAAGTCGACAGAGTGGAGAAATTCGCTTTCCATCAGATCTTTGCCGAATATCCTTCCCAATGACAGGCCGATGCTATGTTTGCGGCGGTATTTCAAATGATGGATCAAGGGTGGCAGGGTTCCTCCCTTTGTATAGACACAATAAGAAGCGATCCGCTCGAAAGGTATGCGGCCGGCCATCAGCTTTTCAGCATCGTTATCCGGTTCGTTGAAGTTATGGGTTTTGGGTAATTTATAGAGGCATTGCAGGCAGGCACCTTCTTCCCCGGGTAACAATTCATTGCCACAAATAACACACACATTCGGGTAAAAGAGGTGTATCAACTCTCCCAATAATTTATTCCGTTTCATTGAAAGTCCCCTCTATCTCCATTCGTTTCATGCAGGCCATCACCTCCTCCATGG
>JBAYRG010000225.1:0-5379 GCA_041676805.1 Proteiniphilum sp. | reverse complement strand
GCTTGAAGAAAATGAAACATTCTTAAGATGGCTTCTGATTGAGAGAAAGAAATACTTTAAGAAGTTTTCATATAGAGAACCTAAGGGTTGGTATATAGACAAGAAAGGCTCAAGTAGAAATAATGCAGGTAAAGAGTTTTTTTTGAACAACGTTGGTATCAAAACAATTAAAGTGGATAGTTACGATGACATATATGATACAATATGGCGATTATAGTATTATACAGATATAACAAACAGTATGCCAACCGCCAATTTCGTAAGAGTAAACAAGAAACGATAAAAAATGAAAGTATCTATAATAACAACAACCGGTGATATCGTCGGAATATTGCAGTAGTTCCCGAAATTTATTTTAAGTGTCAAGTAATAATTGGATATGAAAATTATTGGGCTCTAAAAATAGGCGATAAAATTATTTAACATCTTTATTGACTGATTGTCTTGCTTGTATCGTTTTTATTCTATAAATTTACCATCCAAATGCTATCATCTTTTGAATTATGAATAGATTACAAATACCTGATGCTGTTGTTTCTACTTTCGATAAGTTTTCCCGGCTTTCGACAGAGGAGGCTCAAAAAATGGCCTCTTTACTGGAACAATACCCAATAGGTGGAGACTCCTTCCGAATGTGGCGTCATCCTTCATCAATTAAAAATAGAATATAAGGATGAAAATACGCGCAAGACCTTTTTTGGATAAGACTAAAAAGAGAGAAAATACCCTTCCCTCAGGTGCTTTTCATTGTCCCCTTCCGATGACGGCAAGCTTTCCGTGGATTGGGAAAAAATGACGTTGCCCGAAGAAACCATAGCACGTGTTGGAGCCTCCTATAAATTGGGAAAAGAAAAATACAAGCCCTACGAAAACAGGGAGATATACGCTTTGGCTGTCTCGTTTCTCTGTTCGCTAACAGATGTAGATGGGGTAGTCTATGATCCTGTTCGTTACTCACCTCCAATAAAGGGAAGAGTAAATAACCCCGCACACTCATTCATAAAATTCAGCGACACATTTACGACTCACAATGATCCGGAAACTATTTTGAAAATTAGGGATCATGCAGTGCCCCAGAAAATTCCAGTCGATATGGAGAAGGTGCATGTACTGGTTGAAGAACTGAGGCGTTCTTGAAGAAATCGAGAAGTATCCTGATAAGGAATATAAAAAGTTACAATTGATTGAAATAGAGAATCTCTCAAAGGCAATCATAAAATGGAGCTTATGCAACACCTAAATCTGTCAAAGTAAAATTGATTAACAAACAAAACCGGAGGTATAAATTAGCGCAGACTTTACCTTGGGATGAGATAGAGAAGATATACAATCAATCCCTTAGAGATGTACATACTGACTTATTTTAATTTTGAACTTTTCCGATAAGTGAATACGGGGGTAAAACCAGTTGCGCTGCTATACAAAGCTTGAAAGAGAACCGTTGGGTGGAAGTTTAAACATGGATTACCTGAGTTAAAGCACCTAAGAGATATTAAAATAGTGGGTAAATGATTGTTGAATCGAATAAAACATGTAATTTAGCGAAAAAAAGATGCTACAATCTCTCCATATACAAAATTACAGAAATCTGAAGAATTTCCGGATGAAGTCGCTTGATCAGGTGAATTTGATAACCGGCAGAAACAATACGGGTAAATCTACCCTGTTGGAAGCCATACGGATCTACGCCTCCAAGGGAAATTTACTGGATTTGGAACAGATAGTTGAAAACCACGGTGAATTTCTACGGCAGCGAGACAGGACAAAAAATACGGAGAGTGATGATTTAAAAACCTTATCATCGTTATTCACAAATCGCACCATTGGTTTTAATGCAGAAAATTCCATACTTATCGGAGAACTTGCGGAAGACATATTCGGTAATTCAACAATGCCGGATGGATCGGTAATCATCCAATTTGTCAGGTACATTGACGAAACGCAAAAAGATGCTTCCTCCAATTTGTTGAGAAGAAGAGTCCTGATCGGGGAAAACAACATTGAAGCAGATAGAGATTTTAAGATTGGATTTAAGGTTACAGTAAAAGGTGCCAATTCAGAATATCTGTATCCTCTTGATAATTTCAACTTCAGGAGATTCCCATATGGAGAAAACCCGATATCTGATTCTTATCAATTCATCAAAACAGGTAATATTGACCGTGAGATTAATGGAAAACTGTTTGACGACATAGCTCTTACCGACAAGGAAAAGTATGTTATTGAAGCCCTTAAAATTATTGAACCGGAAACAGAAAGGGTCGCTTTCATAGAAAAAGATGCAAGAGGGAGAAGAGATGCTATTATCAAATTAAAGGGAAGTAAAGATGTATATCCGTTAAAAAGTATGGGAGACGGTATCAACCGGATATTGACCATAATATTGGCCTTGGTCAACTGTGAAAACGGGTTCCTAATGATTGACGAATTTGAAAACGGGTTGCATTACAGCGTCCAGGAACAACTCTGGAAGATTATTTTCAAGTTGTCGAAAGAGCTGGATATACAGGTATTCGCCACTACCCATAGTGAAGATTGCATCAAGGGTTTTCAACGTACGATAAACGATCCTCAAAATAGTGTTTCGGGAAAACTGATACGAATGGACAGTATTGATGGTATCATTAAGCAGACCCAGTTCTCGCCAGATGAATTAAAAATTGCAGATGAGCAAGATATTGAGGTGAGGTGATGGAATCAAAAAAAGATATGAATCAAATACTTCTCGTTGAAGGAAAGGATGACCAACATGTTATTTGGGCACTCTGTGAAAAACACCAAATGGTTGAAAATTTTGAAGTAATTGATTGTAAAGGAATAAACAAACTTATCGAACAGACTCCCATACGCTTTAAAACTTCCGGAATACGAACGGTTGGAATTATTATTGATGCGGACGATCAATTAGATCAAAGATGGGAAAAGGTCAAGGGGGTATTACAAAGCAGTGGGTTTTCCATTTCCGGAAGTTTGCCCGAAGACGGTTTGATTGTGTCAAATGATACACATAAAGCAGGTGTGTGGATGATGCCTGACAATAAAATAAATGGAATGCTGGAAGATTTTATCTCTTTTCTGATACCGGAAGATGACCAACTCCTGCCTATCGTTAACTCCACGTTAGAAAATATAGAATCGGAACGATTGAATCGGTATAGTATGCATCATCATGCTAAAGCGGAGATTCACACTTGGCTCGCTTGGCAGGAAGACCCTGGTATTCCAATGGGCGCAAGTATCACTAAACGATACTTAACAACGGAACAGGAAATATGTATGAAACTAATTGATTGGATGAAGAATTTGTTTTCATAAAAATGATTGATTGAAAGAATAGAAGCTAAAGGATATTGGTATTTACCGGAGAACCCGCATGAAACCATTGCCGGGATCCTGACTTATACCTCTAATGAGACTATAAGCCTTGAATTGATCGGTTCATTTGGAAACGAGAAGAATTCATTTGAAGCATTGTTCAATAACAAAAAGGAAAAAGTAATCTATGGAATTACTGCTGACGCAAAAAAGATAACTCTCATAAATTGTCATTCTTCGGGAAGTAGGAATTTTAGCTGCCCTTTTTCCATTATCAAGTATGATTGTCAATACTTGATTAGAGGTAAACACATTCTGAGTTTAAAAAAACCGTCGTTTTTTAAAGCTGATGTTTTATTTCCTCTCTTAACGTATTGGTGTTATCCGGAAGCACTGCAGAATGTGAGTTATTTCAATAAAGAAGAGAAATTCTCTACAATTACAATTTCATTTGATGCTTATGATGAGGAGAAGAGTGCAATTAATGTTACTCAAATTGACAATAATACAGAGTTGTATCTAACAAAGGGAATAAACTATAGGACTACAAAGTTCAGGGAAAAGTACAGTCAACAAGATAGCCTGTTATTGCTCTTGGGTGGAAAAAGAGATATGTACAGCCCAATCACCTGCCTATTTTGAAAAAAAAGGTGTTTTTGAAAATCGCCTTGTGGTATTCCACAAGCTGGAAAAGTTTATTCACCCTGACGCGTACATTGAATATGAAACGGATGTGGTACGTTTTTCCTTTTCCAAGCCGTCGGAGATATTCCGATTTGAATGGAAAGACCGATGGAGATATATCCGACCGAAAACGATTTATATCCCTTCGGAAAGAAATATTGTAGCCACCATTCCGAATTGGTTTGATGTGAAATTAGAAGAGAACAATATCCGGAGTTTTATGTCGGATTGGGAGGAAGCACGTTCTTATTATGCGGGCACACCTATCGGGATTTTGAATTTGGGCGTGAACTATTCTTTTGAAAAGACAAACCGTCACGACACGATCCGGTTGAAGAACCAACAAACGATTGATTTCACGAATGCTTCAAGCGGATTGCAATCCATAGTGCCGCTATTAGTTATTTTACGATATGTAACGAAAGGGGTATATAATGAGAAAAAGAAAGATAGTGTTTCCCTGGAAACTATCCACAATAAACTCATCAGGGAAATTTACAATGAAATGAAGCGCCGGTTCAATGAGAGAGGTAATTCTACCCGTCAATTAAACGAGAATGCGCTAAGTGTAGCCAAAGGAAATCAGATATATACGTTCTATGACAAGAAGGATGTTGACTATTTTAATCGACTAACATCCAATTTTATGTTTTCCCAATATTCCAATATCTTTTTGGAAGAACCGGAATTAAATCTTTATCCTACCACTCAACGGGAGTTAATGAATTGTCTGGCAAAGCTGACAAATGATGAACGGCACCATAATGTATTTATCACGACCCATAGTCCCTACTTGCTTACGTCATTAAACAACTTGCTGTATGCAGCAAAGGTGGGTACGGCCCAAAAAGATGCGGTAATGTACACTCCGAAATGGAGTAATCATATATTTGATGAATGGAAGGAAGTAATGAGGAGAAAAGGTGTTTCGTTGGAAGAATCGGAAAAACGGGTTCAGAAAGCGAATATCGCTTTTCCTGATGCTTTAATAGAACACACTCAAAATCACGATTAATTATTGGTAATAGTGTTATTATTGCCTTCTGATATATTAGAAATATTGGCAATACTTCCTTCTTCAAAAGTATTATTTTCAATAATCAAAGTTACCGGATCTTCTTCGAGTTCCTTGATCAGTTCCGTGGCCACTTTCAATGCTTTGGCAAATTTATCGATCATCTCATCCTCGATTATCTGTTTCTTCTCATAAAAAGAGACAAGAGTCTGACTGATTCCCATATCGGCGGCCAGCGCTTCTTGCTTCTTTCCCAATGTAGTCCGGAAACGTTTGATGGCGTGCCCATGATGCGTATTTTATTCTTTGTTTTTTGTTCAACTGTTTCCATACCAGTACATTTTATAGGGTTTTATAGAATATCT
>JBAYRG010000224.1:0-5401 GCA_041676805.1 Proteiniphilum sp. | reverse complement strand
GTTCACTAACTTTGTGTCTTAATTCTGATTGATCAAAGATAGATGGTAACGTCACCCGATCTCATTCAATCTTACTCAATCTCAATTATTCTCATTCAATCCTATTCATTCTTATTCAATCAACATCAATCTGTCCCAAGCTAAAAAAATATGATTACATTTTTTAAAACTCCTTCCCAAAGCGTGATCGCCGTACAAGCCAATATAAAACTCCCTTCGGAAGGGATCCAAAAACTAATATGGCTATTTGGCGGGGCAGAAGTGCTCCCCACAGAAGACGTCGACCAGTTTTTTATCGGTCCCCGTCGTGAGATGATCACCCCATGGAGTACCTGTGCGGTAGAGATTACCCAGAATATGGGAATTGAAGGGATCACCCGTATTGAAGAATATACGCCATATAACAACGACAATGCGACAGAGTTTGATCCGATGTTGCAACGCAAATATGACAAACTGGACCAGTCTATTTTTACGATTGACAAGCAGCCCGAAGAAATCATAGATATTGATGATATCGCCGCCTATAACCAGGAGGAAGGATTGGCGCTGAGTGATGAAGAGATTGATTACCTCATCGGCGTTAGTAAGAAGATGGGGCGCAAACTCACCGACAGTGAAGTATTCGGTTTTTCACAGGTCAATTCAGAACATTGCCGCCATAAGATATTTAACGGTCAATTTGTGATTGACGGAGAAGAGAAAGAGATGACCCTGTTCCAGTTGATCAAGAAAACCTCTACCGTCAACCCCAACAGCCTTATATCGGCCTATAAAGATAATGTGGCTTTTGTACAAGGGCCAACCATACAACAGTTCGCACCTGCAAGCGGCGACAAGCCCGACTTCTTCCGGATCAAAGAGGTGGAAAGCGTGCTCTCTCTCAAAGCGGAAACACACAACTTCCCCACCACGGTAGAGCCGTTCAACGGTGCTTCTACCGGTACGGGTGGTGAGATACGCGACCGGCTTGCCGGCGGAAAAGGATCACTGCCGGTGGCAGGAACCGCCATTTATATGACTTCCTACCCACGCCTTGAGGAGGGACGCCCATGGGAACAGACCCTACCCCCACGTCCTTGGCTTTATCAGACACCCGAACAGATCCTTATCAAAGCTTCCAACGGAGCATCCGATTTTGGCAATAAATTCGGACAACCACTGATTTGCGGATCAGTACTCACCCTGGAACACGCAGAGAATGACAAGAAATTCGGATATGACAAAGTAATTATGCTCGCCGGCGGTGTAGGTTATGCCAACAAGCGCGATGCAAAAAAAGGAGATCCGCAGAGCGGCGAGAAAGTGGTGGTGCTGGGCGGTGACAACTACCGGATCGGCATGGGTGGAGGTGCCGTTTCATCGGTCAACACGGGAGAGTACTCCTCCGGTATCGAGCTCAACGCCGTACAGCGCGCCAACCCCGAAATGCAGAAACGTGTATCCAATGTGATCCGCGCACTGGCTGAATCGGATGAAAATCCTATCGTCTCCATCCACGACCATGGCGCAGGTGGTCACCTGAACTGCCTGTCGGAATTGGTAGAAA
Organism: Proteiniphilum sp.; assembly: GCA_041676805.1. Lineage (GTDB taxonomy): Bacteria > Bacteroidota > Bacteroidia > Bacteroidales > Dysgonomonadaceae > Proteiniphilum. The sequence continues at coordinate 3,852 of JBAYRG010000224.1, read as the reverse complement.
AAACCGGGGGAGTTATCGAAATAGACAAATTACCCATCGGTGACGAAACGCTTTCGGCCAGAGAGATCATTGGGAACGAAAGCCAGGAACGGATGGGATTATTGGTAAAACAACAAGACATAGCACGTATCGAGCGTATCGCTTCGCGTGAACGGTCGCCCATCTATGTGGTCGGTGAGACCACCGGCGACATGAAATTCACCTTCCGCCAACCGGACGGCGCTTGCCCCATCGATATGGAACTGGAGGATTTCTTCGGCAAGCCTCCCGTCACCATCATGGAAGATACTACCATAACCGAAGAATATAGTGCTCCGGAATACAATCAGGAACTGTTGGAAACATATATAGAAAACGTACTCAAATTAGAGAGTGTCGCCTGCAAAGACTGGCTGACTAATAAGGTCGACCGGTCCGTGACCGGTAAAATTGCCCGTCAGCAATGCCAGGGTGAGATACAGTTACCTCTGAGTGATTGTGGAGCCATCGCACTCGACTATAACGGTTACGCCGGTATGGCAACCTCATTGGGACACGCCCCGCAAGTTGCCATGATAGATCCTGCTGCCGGATCGGTGATGGCAGTTGCCGAAGCGCTTACCAACATCGTCTTCGCTCCGCTTACCGATGGATTGGCATCGGTCTCCCTCAGCGCCAACTGGATGTGGCCTTGCCGCAACCCCGGTGAAGATGCCCGCCTTTATAAAGCAGTTGAGGCCTGCTCCGACTTCGCTTGCGACCTGGGGATCAATATCCCGACCGGAAAAGACTCGCTCTCAATGACACAAAAATATGGTGACGACAAAGTCTATTCACCAGGAACGGTCATCATCTCCGCCGCCGCAGAGGTGAAGAATATCCGCAAGATCATATCACCCGTGTTGGCCTACATAAGAGGCACTTACCTCTATTATATCGACTTCTCGTTTGACACCTTCAAACTGGGAGGATCCGCATTCGCGCAAACGATGAGCAAGATCGGGGATGAAGCCCCCACCGTGACCGATACTGAATATTTCAAGAATACATTCGCCGCTGTACAGGAGTTGGTGAATCGCGGATTAATCCTTTCAGGACACGACATCTCCGCCGGAGGAATGATCACCACCATGCTGGAGATGTGTTTTGCCAACCCACAGGGGGGGCTGGAGGCACGTTTCGACAAGATTCGTCATACAGATCTGGTAAAGATCCTCTTTTCCGAAAATCCGGGAATAATCATCCAGGTAAAACATCATCATCTGGTAGAAAAAATATTGCAGGATTACGGAGTAGGAGCCGCTATCGTGGCACGACCGATAGAAGAGCGAAAACTGGTGATCTCTAAAGAGGCTTTCCATAAGGAGTTCGATATCGACCAACTCCGTGACATCTGGTATAAGACCTCCTACCTGTTCGACCGGAAGCAGAGCGGTGAGAGCTGTGCCGAACAACGATTCTCAAATTATAAAAACCAACCGCTTCAGTTCGGCTTTGCTTCCTCCTTCACCGGGAAAATGGATGATCTGGGGTTGAATCCCCAAAGAGAAGAGAAATCAGGGCTCACTGCCGCCATTATCCGTGAAAAAGGGACCAACGGCGAACGGGAGATGGCTTATGCCCTTTGGTTAGCCGGTTTTGACGTAAAGGATGTACATATGACCGATCTCACCTCGGGCCGTGAAACGCTGGAAGATGTACAGTTCGCCGTCTTCTGCGGAGGATTCTCCAATTCCGATGTATTGGGTTCTTCCAAGGGGTGGGCTGGCGGCTTCCGTTATAACGAAAAAGCGAAAGCCGTGCTGAATAACTTCTTCGCCCGTGAAGATACCCTGAGCCTCGGGATATGCAACGGTTGCCAACTGTTGATGGAGTTGGGGTTGATCTATCCCGAAATGGGGAACAACCACCCCAAAATGCATCATAACGTGTCGCACAAATTCGAATCCACTTTCGTAAGTTTGGAAATAGCCAAGAATGAGTCGGTCATGTTAAAATCGCTCGAAGGCACGAAACTGGGTGTGTGGGTAGCTCACGGTGAAGGTCGTTTCAGCCTGCCGGAACCGGAGTCAGCCTATCATATCGCTGCAAAATATTTCTATGACGAATATCCGGGAAATCCTAACGGGTCCGATTATTCCACTGCCGCCATATGCTCGCGCGACGGACGCCATCTGGCCATGATGCCGCACCCCGAGCGGTCTATCTTCCCCTGGCAAAACGCATGGTATCCGCATGCTTACCGCAAACATGAAGTAACTCCCTGGATGGAAGCCTTCGTCAATGCGCGGGAATGGTTAAAAGCGAAAAAGTAATCGTTCAAAGAAAGGAAAAAATGGATCCGATTTTTGCATACAGGATGAAGGTGCGTGACTATGAGTGTGACACGCAGGGACATGTAAACAATGCGAATTATCAGCATTATTTCGAGGTGACTCGGCATGAGTTTTTGGAAGAGGTAGGGCTCAATTTTCACGATTTACACCAACAGGGTATCGATGCCGTCGTCTCCCAGGTGGAAATCCGCTATAAAGTGCCTCTGCTGGGAATGGATGAGTTCAATTGCACGGTACAGCGTATTGAAAGGATAGGCGTGAAATATATTTTCCATCAAAAGATCATTCGCCTGTCTGACAATACAGTGTGTGCCAAAGCAAAGATAGAGGTCGTAAATTTAGTGAACGGTAAGCTATCGCAACCTGAAGTATTCGACGAAGCGTTCGCAGATTATATTTAAGGTGGAAAAATGAAAGAATGGGAAGGTTGATTTGAAAATTTCATGATTTCATGATTTCATAATTTCATGATTTCACGATTTCATGATTTTGAATTTTGAATTCTGAATTGAATTGAATTGAAAATCGACGTAGTCAATTGCAAATCAGCGCAGCTAAATCCGGAATCTTAAATTCTAAAAGTCTTGGTTCTTGGCTCTTGATTCTTGGCTCTATGATAACAGACAAATCCCTATACCGGATAGCGCTCACGCAAATCAAAGGCGTGGGGGTGATGCATGCCCGCAATTTGATGCAGGTGATCGGCGACGAGGAGGCCATCTTCAAAGAGGAGATCCGTAAGTTGGAAGCCATTCCACGTATTTCAAGGCGGTTAATCGGGGAGATCCGTGATCCGGGCGTACTGAAAAGAGCAGAGAAAGAGTTAGAATTCATAACAGACAATAAGCTGCGACTTATCTTCTTTACAGATGGGCACTATCCCCAACGGCTCACACAGTGTATCGACGCCCCTCTACTACTCTATGCCAAAGGCAATGCTGATTTCAATCACCAGAAAACCATCAGCGTGATAGGTACGCGTAACGCCACAAGATATGGAGAGAGTTTTTGCAAAGAATTTATTGAAGAATTATCGCGCAGGACTCCCGATATACAGATTATCAGCGGCCTTGCATACGGCATCGATATCTGCGCCCATCGGTCGGCATTGAAGCATAACCTTTCCACCGTGGCTGTACTCGCGCACGGGTTGGATCGCATTTATCCGCAGATACACCGGCAGACAGCCGTTGATATGTTGCAAAACGGCGCGCTTCTCACCGAATTTCCCAGTGGCACCAACCCCGACAAGCACAACTTCGTCAAGCGTAACCGTATTGTTGCCGGCATGGCCGATGCGGTCGTAGTCATTGAATCAGGCAAAAAAGGCGGGTCACTCACTACCGCCGACATCGCCAACTCCTATTACCGTGAAGTGTTTGCCTTGCCGGGGCGTATTCATGACAAGATGTCAATCGGTTGTAACAATTTGGTATCGGAGAACAAGGCAAACCTCTTTCAAAGTATTGACAGCTTTATTTCACATATGGGATGGGAACCCGATGAAAAGCAATCTATCCCGATACAACAGGAACTC
>JBAYRG010000223.1:0-5429 GCA_041676805.1 Proteiniphilum sp. | reverse complement strand
GAATGGCATGAGTATTTTCTGTCTTATCATCACCATTGGTTTCATCCACCCCTAAACTTCTGCCATAAGCATAGAGATCATTGATAAAATATTTGTAAAAGAAAGAGAATGCTTTCTCATCCCTCTCCCCAAACTTCACAAAAATATATGATATCTTTTCAGGCGCTATATCCATCTATGCATCTATCATCCTTAAATTACTGGTAATCAGGGTTGATTATAATAGCTATCACAAAAGTAGGAAAACATTTTGGATTATTCTGTTAATGAATCTACAAAATCCGCAAACCGTAAAATCTTACCGCTATTTGTCTTATTGAATAATAAATGTTCAAAATCCTTTTGCTTTTTTCTCAAATCGACTGTTTCCAATAGCGCTGCTGTTGCTTGTTTGAACTCCATTAAATTATGCACTCCGCAACGCTTTGAAAGAAAACCATAATCGGGTTTTGCCTGGGCCAATAAAAACATCAGATCGTAAAAATCACGTCCCTTGGAACGGGACAACATCGCCGCAATCTTCATACTACATAATACGCCATCGGAGGGCACCGGAAACGGGAAAAAGAATCCACCTCCCTTGATATTGGCGATTACCGGAGAGTAAATAACATCCTGGTCCTGACTTTCTATTTTTATTAAAAAACGCTCTTCCCTGTGTCCGCTTAATCCCAAATCAAACAACAGTTCTGGAAAATGTATATTTCGTCGGAATGCTGTCAATTTCGGATTGTCCCTATCCCTTCCTTCCACACGTAACCCGGAACGTTCCAAAAACTGGATTACCCCGTTTGTCATTTCCATAAACTCATCTTTCAACAACTCCTTGCAGTCAAAATCTAAATCCTCTGAGAATCGGTCAATTCCCTTTACCAGACGCAGGCTTGTTCCACCAATAAACGCTATTTTCCTTATGTAGGGAGTGGAAGAGAGATAATCCAGGATCATTAATTGCAGATACTCCTTCAATATGTGCTTATCGAAGATTGAATTTGCACGGATGTCTGCCGGGAAATAATTTTTTATCTGCTCAACCTGTATCATAAACCGTAAGTTTTAAAAAGTAATCTTATCCGGCCATCAAGCGCCTTGTTCTGAAACTTAGCGCAAAAATCCATCAGCAAATCCTTGTTCAAATCATCCTGCAAATAATCTTCATCCAACCGCAATTCTTCCAATTCCTGCTCATTATTATAAAACGGATAAAGATACAGCAAATCAAGTAATGCCTTTTCGGGTACGGCAAATTGAATAGTTCGATTGTCGGCCATTGACTTTAACCCATATCCGAACATCAGATTTTCTTTGACACTACTGTAGGAATATTCGCCAAAGTCATTAGCAAAAGAAGCCGTTTTCAAAGATGTCACGCTGGATATTTGCACCACCGCTTCGGGTATTATTCCGTAAAATGCCAAAGCCGTATGCAGGCTAATATAAGATGGACGATAAATCCGGTTGGCAAAGTAAAGTGAGTAATCAGGCTTATTCTTATATTCCGAGAAAGCAAAATACCCTTGCCTTAAACGGACAAGATAGCCCTTTTTAGTCCAACGGGTAAGGTTATTCCTATCAAAACCCGGCTGCCATGCGTATATCTGATAGATATTAAAGCATGCCAAATCGAACATCTTATTCTTAAATTCCAGAAAGGTCATTGTTTATTTTGTTTCCATTACGCTGCAAATATAATGCATTTTAGAAACAAAACAAAAAATTAGTCCTCCATCTCTTCTTCATCGGGATAATAAGGTTTGGGAGGTTGAAGTGCTGGAAATATCCGACGTACATTCGCAGCCACTACATCGACAAATTCCTCTACATTCATATTCAATGCCCTGGAAGTTTGCAGATAGATCTGCCGGATAGGCATATCACTCTCATCAGTCTCACAAAAGAGGAAATCAAGCGGTATCAGTTGCACGGAATCCACATTGATATTGTCTCCGATAGAGAACAGAAAACCCTCCTTCACAAGCCGTCCTGTAAGCTCAGGCTTACTCCGGTAACCATGGATGATCCACGGCTGGGTAGGCTTCACCTCTCTCCGGACCTGTATCAACTCTTCCCATCCTTTCACACAGTGGATGATCACCGGTTTCGACAATTTTTCGGAGAGTTCGATATGCTTTTTAAAAACAGGTATCTGCAGGTCGAATGAAGGCCCTTTTAATCTATCCAGACCTGTTTCACCTATAGCAATAATGCGGGGATTAGATGCAATTTCAGACAGATATGCCATTTGGTTGTCGCTCTCTTCGGTATACCATGGATGGATTCCACACGAAAAAGCATGACGCGAATAAGATTCTTTGGCTACCTCAAACTCAAGGGGATAAACATCGAAGATACACGAATGATAAGGATCGTCGCTATCTTCAAGAAAGATCTGATGGGTATGTACGTCGTAAAATTCCATATTTTAATTGACCTCTGCTTTCGGCTTTTCCTTTTTAGGCTTAAGATCAGGTACTGGATCATATCCGGATCCTCCCCAAGGATTACAACTGAGAATACGCCTGACGGACAAATAGAAACCTTTGAAAGGGCCATGTCTTTTAAGTGCCTCTATTGTATATTGTGAACAGGTTGGCGTATAACGACAACTTGGCGGCGTAAGCGGAGAAATAACAGCCCGGTAGAAATAGACCGGAAGCAGAAGTATCCACATCAGCACATTCTTAATTATTTTCAGCACTGTTTTCTCTCTTCAATCCGGTGATTCAATTCTCTCAAAGCTTTCCGTATTCCCTTCTCCACTGTGGCATAATCACATGGCTTATCTGCTACACAAATGAATGCCACGTCAAGATGTTCATCCTCTGCCAATCCATCGGGGAGGAACAGGTGCCTGTTAAGCCGATAGGCCTCTCTCCCAAGCCGCTTGATTCGATTACGGTCAACTGCCAGCTTAACCCTCTTCTTAGGAACGGAAATAAGTATCGACAACGGCATCGTTCCGCTTTGTGTCGTCTCCAGATACACTACCCGAAAGGGGTACGACATAAAAGCGCGTCCCTGTGTGAAAAGGGCTTCAATTCTTTTTTCGCCTGTCACCCGCTCTTCCTGCGTAAACCCGAAACGTCCCATATATATGCAATCCTCCGAAAGCAATTACATCGGCAAAGATAATTGTTTTTGGATTCAATTGTTAGTGATTCGAAAAAAAATCAAGCCCAATGTTTATGGTTTTCTTTCAAAAAGACCTCTAAAGCAGCAGTCATGGATGGGTAATCGGGCTGAGGAGCTTCACAATCGAGCCTCAGACCCGCATCCACTACCCCTTTTGCAGTAGCATTTCCAAAACATCCTATGGCTATATCTCCCTGGTTGAAGTCGGGAAAATTTTTCAATAACGATTGTATCCCTAACGGGCTGAAGAAGATAATCATATCGTAATCGAATTTCTCATCTTTGTCGAATTCATTACTTACCGTCCTGTACATTACACTTTTGGTATAATTTATCTTCTTTTGATCAAGGAAATTGGTCACCTCATCGTTATGTTCTTCCGGAACAGGAAAAAGAAACTTTTCTTTGCCGTGTTTGGTAAAAGCGTTATTCAGTCCGTCGATCTTGCCAGTCTGGCTAAAAAAGATTTTCCGTTTCCTATAGACAATGTACTTCTGCAGATAAAGTGCAACAGTCTCTGAAACACAAAAATATTTCATCGTCTCGGGAATTACAATCTTCATCTCCTCACAAATCGAGAAAAACTTATCAACCGCTGTTCTCGCGGTGAAAATGATTGCCGTAAAATCGAGTATATTGATACGCTGTTGGCGAAATTCTTTCAATGGGACCCTTTCTACTTTGATCAAAGGATAGAAATGCATGTCGAGATGAAACTTTTCCGCTATCTCGTAATAAGGCGATTTTTCGCTACTCGGTTTAGGTTGTGATATAAGAATTCTCTTTACTCTGCGCGCGTTCATATAATGTTATCTCCTGCAATAGTTATCACTAAAAGCACCCCTTTATACAATAGTAAGTAAGGAGTGATTTCGGTACCGCAAAGATAGACAAAAAAATAGAAAGGACTGATCTTATTTTTAACAAAAATATTTAATAGCTGAATGTAGATGACCATTCGGCTGATGAATAAGAGTGCTACAAGAAAAATCAGCATAATATCCCTAATTTCATCTAAATAAACAAAAAAGACAACGGGAAGAAAGATCAAAACTCCAAGAATTTCCATCATCCGGGAATAGTAAGTAGACCAGCTCTTCATCTCATTTTGCAAAAAGAAGGTACCGATCAACTGATAACCGGCAATCTTCAAATAGATCAATAGGGTAAGGCCTACAAAAATTCCAATAAAGCTAATTATCTGTACTTTCGTGGATAACAGGGAAAAGCCATGGCTCCATAACCAGGAAAAAATCAGGATAGAGAAAATTAGAATTGTCTGAAGAAGAAGATAAAACTCTCCCCAGGCTTCTGTTTTGGTTACCTGACTCTTATGTACGGATGCGCCCGGTTTTCCAAAGGAAAAAACAGTTTTAAAATTGGCCTTTAGGGCTGTTCCCTCCCATCGAAAAATAAAAGTAAATAATAGGAAGCTAAAAAGAAAGAGAAGAAAAAAAGCAGAATGAATCCAAGGAGAGAAGGGCAGTGGGCTACCGATGGTACCGCTTGGGAATAATTGCATCGACAAGGGGGTTCCTCCATCAAAATTAAAAAAGAGATGGTTGCTGTCGGTAGGGAAAAAATCATACTGTCCGAAACTCATCTGCCATGACTCCGGAACGGTCTGCTCCACCTCACCCTGCAAATAGTAAGGGGGAGTGTCGTAAATAGTATCTGAAACCAGTATCATCCTTTTTAGCGCGACACTACCATTAATCGTATTTGGTATAATCGGTATTCCAGTCAGAGATAATCCTGATAAGGCTGACAGCCTCTTCCGGAGTGGACGCCACCTCCCATAACTGCCGATAGGTCTCTTTCATAAATTTCTCACTGATCATCTTCTCGAAAAACGAGAGCAATGGCTGGTAGTAATTGTTTATATTTAAAATAATAACCGGCTTGCAGTATAAGCCCAACTGTCTCCATGTAATGATTTCCGACAACTCTTCCAACGTTCCCACTCCACCGGGAAGAGCAATCACCGCATCAGCCGATTTTACCATGGCGGCTTTCCGCTCATGAATAGTTTCGGTGATAATGGTCTCCGTCAGATGTGAATGTCCCCAGCCGGCATCGGCCATGAACCGGGGAATAATACCTTTCACCCTTCCTCCATACTCCAGCACGGCGTCATTCAATGCTCCCATCAAACCATCTTTTCCTGCACCATTGATACAAGTGTAGCCATTCTCCACAAGCAATCTCCCCAATTCCGACGCAGCATCAAAATAGAGTCGGTCAATCTTCGCACTGGAAGCACAATATACCACTACTTCCCTGTTTTCGTTTTCCAT
>JBAYRG010000222.1:0-5479 GCA_041676805.1 Proteiniphilum sp. | reverse complement strand
GCCTTTTCGATTAAATCCTCATGACGCAGAATTATTTCCTCGAGCAGTGGTTTATACCCCGGATTGCCGTTCATTGCAAAATCAGCAGTGAGTAAAAGACGGTCTGTCACACCCCCTAACGCCGAAACTATCACAATGACGGGCTCCCTCTCTTTTTCTATGATCTTTTTAACTCGTTGTAGACTATCGGGATCCCCTACGGATGTTCCCCCGAATTTCATCACCTTCATATTGATTATATTTGTAACCCTGAGGTTGTATGGAACAATTTTAGAACCAGCAATAATGAACTAATCGGTTGATTGGATAATTTAGCAATGAGATGATTGATCATCAGTACATCAGCATATCAATGAATTAGCTCATCAAGTAGTTTGGATCTATGGAATTTGAAAATTGACTCCCATTCGGTCGTCAAATGTTGTATCTCGTCAATAAACGGACGAGTCCGGGTGTGAAGAATTTGCATAACCCCCTAAGGGGTCATGGTCGTTGTAGTGGTAGTGTGGAAATATGTTAAATACAATCTCTGCATTGCTAACATGTAAATTTATTGCAAAGATAGCGGAATAATTGATAAAATGAAACAAGAGTAGCGAAATAATACTTATTTTTGTCAAATGTAATGATGGGAGCCATTCATAATTAGAATGTCTGTCCCATCTGTTTTTGATACCGTCAGAAAAAAGTCGTGTGAAACTCTGGCCATAGCGGATTTCTTTGTGTTGAAGGATAAACAAATATATAATTTTATTGATTATGAATATTTCATCTCCCATTTCTCGATTAGTGTTGTGTGTGTTGATAGGACTACCGGTTTTAAGCCTCTCTTCGTGTGAAAACAAACGGCCACACAAAGAGTGTATTACCTTTGAAGAGATGCAGGATCCGACTAACGACACGTTATCTGACTGGTCGAATGTGCCTGCAGGATTACAGGCGTCATTTGTTTCGATTGATGACAAAATGCCGAAATCAGTAGTGCCCGAAGTGCCTCTTCACAAGGCCGTAACGGTGACTGGTTGGAAAGGTGAGAAAGTATCGGCCCAGTTACTTCTGTGGTCTGCCGCGGATGTCAATCAGGTAGAATTGGAATTCGCCGGTTTTGAAACGAAGGAGAGTACCCTGCCTGCATCTGTCGCTCAGGCAAGATTTGTCCGTTATGTGATGACCGACGTGTTCGCTTCCGGTTGTGGACGCCGCAAACCGGAAAATTTTCCGGCATCATTGGCAGCCGATATGCTGGATAACCTGGAGTGCTTCAATATGGAAGCAAAAACCGTAAGACCCGTCTGGCTTACCTTCAGCATTCCTTCCGATGCTGTTGCTGGGAACTATAAAGGCAAACTGAAACTATATGCCGGAGGCCGATCTGTAGAGAGTTTTGAAATAGCATTGAATGTGGTGGATCAAGTGTTACCTCCGCCGTCAGAGTGGTTGTATCACCTCGACTTGTGGCAACATCCTTCGGCGGTGGCAAGGATACACGACCTGGAAGTGTGGAGCGATGCCCATTTCGAAAAAATGAAACCGTTGATGAAAATGTTGGCCGACGCGGGACAAAAAGTGATCACTGCCACCCTCAATAAAGACCCCTGGAATAATCAATGTTATGACGCATACGCTGATATGATCGTCTGGACGAAAAATAAAGACCGGAGCTGGACTTTCAACTATACCATCTTCGATAAATGGGTACAGTATATGATGGATCTGGGTATCGATAAGATGATCAATTGTTACTCATTGCTCACCTGGAACAACCAATTACACTATAATGATGAGGAAAAAGGTGAAGTGGTTACCGTAGAACTAAAAGCCCAATCAAAAGAATATACGGAGTTGTGGAGTGTTTTCCTGAAAGATTTCACCCGTCATCTTCGTGAAAAAGGATGGTTGGAAAAAACCAATATAGCCATGGATGAGCGTGCACCGGCAGATATGCAGGCCGCATTGAAAGTGTTGGAGAATGTTGCTCCTGAACTGGGGGTCTCACTGGCAGACAACCATAAGAGCTACAGGGATTACCCATGGATAAAGGATATTTGCGTAGGGGTCGGCAACAAGGTGGACAAGGAAGAGATTGCCGCACGTAGGGCCAAAGGGTTGATCACGACCTATTATGTCTGTTGTGCCGATAAATTTCCCAATATGTTTACTTTCTCCGCTTCGGCAGAATCGGTCTACGCCGCATGGCATGCCGTTGCTGCCGATTTCGATGGATTCCTCCGTTGGGCTTATAACTCATGGGTTGAGAATCCGTTGACCGATTCGCGCTTCAGGACGTGGCCGGCAGGCGATACCTATATGGTTTATCCCGATGCCCGGAGCTCTATCCGTTTCGAACGTCTGGTAGAAGGTATCCAGGATGTGGAAAAGATACGGGTGTTACGTAAAAAATACAGCGAAGAGAATAGTCCCGAGTCATTGTCTAAATTGGGTCAGCTGGAAATGGCAATCGAATATTTCAATACATCGAAGCCGTCTGATGACTGGCAGGATAGGTTGAACGATGCCAAGAAATTATTGAATTAAAAGAGACTTATCTATAAAAATTCGTCGGGGAATTGTACTCTTTCGAGCAATTCCCCGGGGATTTTTTTTGTCGCAGATAAAATTTGCTATTATTTCAGATCTCCTGCTTCCCAAACGCTGTATTGCACGAAGAAATTCTCTTTTTTAGGAATGAATACCACTATCGGTAGCCGGCTGTTGTAGTTCATCTGCCATGTGGCACCAGTCACCAGTTCGGTACGACGGCTATTATCAGGACAAGCCATCCGGGTGGAGCGTATTCCTCCGTCCGATTCGAAGATCAGGTAGCTGTAACCCCATCCTTCTATATTTTTTTCGACAAATGTACCCATCAATTTGTGATTATTACAGTCTACTTCGGTGGTAACGCCAGGAGTGATTTCTACTTTACGCTCTTTCTCCGAATTCTTGATTTCGGGTAAAAACAGCACATATCGGTCATAGCCTTCCAACGATTCGGGATAGGCTTTTAGCGCTTTGGTTGCTTCCGTCTCCACAGTATAGTTAAGAAGCCCCTTTTCAATTGTATAAGGAGGGGTGGAGCTCCAAGAACGCTGTTTAATCTCTATCCCTTCAGAAGCAAATATCAGGGATGGAACTGATTCGTTGTTGTCGATAAAGATAGTTTGTCCACGGACAAATTCCTTGCGTTTGGTATTGTCGGGACAGCCCATCAATGTAGATATTGTTTCTCCGTTCGATTCAAAAACATGGTAACGATTGCCGTCACTTAAAACTTTCTCTGTAAATTCACCTATCAGGGAGTGGCGATTACAATCGACTTCCATTGTTTTCCCGGGAATAATTTCAATTTTTGTCGGTAGAGCTTTCGGAGCAATAACAGATAAAGTATATCCCTTATATCCGTCCAACGTTTGTATGGGTGTCACGTTACTCATAGATCCTGTTTTTTTGCTGCCGCAAGCGGTAGAAAAGAGTGCGATGAATAACAAAATAGGCAATTGCTTTGTAAAAAAAATAGCCTTCATAATTTATTTTGAATTAATGGAATATTGTAAACCGATATAATTTATGTAAGCTGTTCTATCGGTTTTAGTTCGCAATTAGAACAAGAAAAAAGCTAAAAGGTTTAAGAGATTAAAAAGATAACCCGGGGTGGAACTTCTTCACACTCCGGGTTACAGGCATTTCTTATTGACAAATTGAAATTCGGAATGAATTATACCGCTTATTTCTTTTGAAATATTACGGGAATTCCGGTGTCCGGAACACCTATGTGCCTATCAGGTCATCAAAATTGGGATCGCCACTATCCTGGCCTATAATCTCCCACTTGGATCCTGAGATAAGTTCTTCCTTGGAAGCCGCATTCTGGGAATCGGCATGCCATCCACGATGTATAACGGCTGATTACTGCCGAACGAGCCATTACCCCTGATGACGATACGGGTCGATCCCATCACTCCGGTAGTGGGCCTCACCACGTTGATTCCGGCTACTTTTCCCGCCAACCCATCCGCCAGGCCTGGGCTTTTTATCCGGAAGGCATCTTCTTTCAATTCGGTGACGGAGTAGGCCAGCGCTTTCTTCTCTTTCCTCATGCCCAGTGCGGTGACCACCACCTCATCCATCATGATAAGGTCTTCTTTCAGTACCACCTGTATGAATTCCCTGCTAACCGGCTTTTCTGCCGGAGTGAAACCGATATAGGAGAATTGAATGATACCCCCGGCAGGGGCAGCCAGTGAAAACTCTCCATCCACGCCGGTCACCGTGCCGGACCCACTTCCCTTTATCTGTACGGTTACGCCTGTAAGGGGTTCCCCCTTTTCATCCGTGACCGATCCCGTGACCGTGATCTGTTGAGCCTTTACAAAAAATGAGAAAAACAACAGGAATAAAAAAATCAATGTACGATGCAGATGAATCATAATGCTGTTTTTTTAGTATGATTATCTGCAAATATAAGTCGTCCCCGATAAGTATGCAATGTCTCAGGGACGAACATGACTCATCGGGTACGAATGGTACGGGCTAGCAGGCTTTGGGGCGAATCGGTAAGAAGGGATAGGATCAGAGCGGGTTGACCGCTACTCCTTCGAAGGTGATCACTATTGGTTTGATATATCCGTTTTCATTAAACTCCATCTTATCGATACAGGTCACCCGGTGGTCGCGGTGTTGATTCGGTATGGGGCGACGGTGGTAGATGACATACCAGTCATCACTTCCCGGTTTGTGGATGATGGAGTGATGCCCTGCCCCTGTGGCTATGTCAGGATTCTGCTCCAGCATGGTGCCGATCCTTTCGAAGGGTCCCAACGGATTGTCGGCAATGGCATAGGCCGCCTTATAATCAGGCCCACCCCAGCCGCCTTCCGACCACATAAAGTAATATTTTCCCTCCTTCTTGAACATAAAGGGTCCTTCCACATATCCCTGGGGAGTTACTTCCTTATAGAGTTCTCCGTCGGGGAACGGTCTGATTCCGGTAAAATCATTCTTGAGCAGCACCACGTTGCAATGTCTCCAGCCACCGTAGAACATATAGTAGGTACTGTCGTTCTCCTTGTACACGAACTGGTCGATCGGTTGTGCGCCATGTACAATTTCATTGATCATCGGTTTTCCGAGCAGATCTTTGTAGGGTCCCTCCGGCCTGTCGCTTACTGCTACACCGATCCCTCCTATTTCGTCCTCATTCTGGATATCGTTGGCCGCGAAGAAGAAATAATATTTTCCGTCTTTCTCAATCACTCCCGGTGCCCACATGGCTATCTTGGCCCATTTTACCTCTGCCGTGTCGAGGATACTCTCATGTTTTGTCCAGTTTATCAGGTCGGGAGAAGAGAAACAGTCGAAAAAGACCTGTTTCTCATAGAGATTGGAGTAGGTGGGAAATATCCAGTATTGGTTGTCGTATATGATTCCTTCGGGATCGGCATACCACCCCTCAAAGATCGGATTCCCCGAGTATTGCACT
>JBAYRG010000221.1:0-5482 GCA_041676805.1 Proteiniphilum sp. | reverse complement strand
GATTACTATAACGGGCATCAGGATCCTGAAGCCATCTGTTATCTTACGCTCGCCAACCAACTTATTCATGAGGTAAATCCCCACGCCATCACTATAGCAGAGGAGGTAAGCGGTATGCCCGGCCTGGCATTGGATATAGAATCGGGAGGTTATGGGTTCGATTACCGTATGGCGATGAATATTCCCGACTTCTGGATCAAGACGATCAAGGAGAAAAAGGATGAAGAGTGGTACCCCAGCGCTATCTGGTGGGAAACTACCAACCGGCGTGCCGACGAAAAGACCATTTCTTACGTGGAAAGCCACGATCAGGCACTGGTAGGAGACAAGACCATTATATTCAGGCTGATCGATGCGGACATGTACTGGTTCATGTCGAAACTGATGAGCAGTTCTTACACTGTAGACCGCGGTATCGCCCTGCATAAGATGATCCGCCTGGTAACGGCAACAACCATTAACGGTGGTTATCTGAACTTTATGGGAAATGAATTCGGACATCCCGAATGGATCGATTTTCCCCGTGAAGGCAATCAATGGTCTTATAAATACGCGCGCCGACAATGGAATCTGGCAGACGATCATAACCTGAAATATCACTACCTGGGCGATTTCGATAAGGCAATGATAGGACTCATCAAGTCTGTTCCCGATTTTCAGGCACTGCCATTGGTGAAGATCTGGGATAAGGACGATGATAATATGCTGGCATATATGCGGAAAGAGCTGCTCTTTGTCTATAATTTCAATCCTCAGAAATCATACAGCGATTATGGCATCCTGGTTCCGGCAGGCGAGTATAAGATCCTGCTCGACACCGACAACCAACAGTTTGGAGGTTTTGGGCTAAACGACAATACCATCCATCATTTCACAATGTACGATCCACTCTACGCAAAAGATAATAAAGGATGGTTGCGTCTTTATCTGCCTGCCCGGACAGCTATAGTGATGAAAAGGATATGATTACTAATGTGCCAATGTGCTAATGTGCTAATGTGCTAATGTGCCAATGTGCCAATCCCGATAGCCTGTCCCGATTTATCGGGAAATCGGAACAAGTAGTGATGGTTTAATGATTTAACGATTTAATGATTTAATGATTTAACGATTAAACATGTCTGACAATAACGATACAACAAAAAATTCAACTGCCAACAACGGTACACTCTATCCGTTAAAATTCGAGCCAATCCTGAAGCCGGTCATCTGGGGCGGTTCCGATATCTGTCATTTCAAAAATATCGAACCTCTTCAGGAGGGTATCGGCGAAAGCTGGGAGATTTCGGGTGTAAACGGCAATATCTCCCGTATCTCTAATGGGCATTTAGCCGGCACATCGCTGGATGAACTGCTCAGACGTTACGGAGAGAGGATAGTTGGTAAGTCGCTCTATCAAAAATTCGGAAATACTTTTCCTTTGCTTATTAAATTTATAGATGCCCGCGACGATCTCTCTATCCAGGTGCATCCCGATGATGTGCTGGGAAAAAAACGGCATAACTCATTTGGAAAAACAGAAATGTGGTACGTCGTAAAAGCGGCGCCGGGAGCATATCTCTATTCAGGATTCAAAGAGAGTATCACTCCTGAGGAATATCCTGAGACTGTAAGAAACAATACTTTCACCGACAAACTGATGAAATATGATGTAAAAGCCGGTGATCTATTTTATCTTCCTGCCGGACGGGTACACGCCATTGGTACCGGCTGTTTTATTGCCGAAATACAACAGACCTCCGACATCACTTACCGCATATACGACTTCGACCGTAAAGATGCCGCGGGGAACAGCCGCGAACTCCATACGGAACTGGCCAAAGAGGCTATCGACTTTAAAGTATACGACACCTATAAGACAGAGTATGAAAGGAAGGTAAATCATCCTGTCAAGTTAGTCACTTCCCCCTATTTCACTACCCATCTGTTGGAAATGGAGATGTCAATGGAGCGGGACTATGCGACACTCGACTCATTCGTGATTTACATCTGCATTGCCGGCCACTGCACGGTGATAGATGATAAGGGGAACAACGAAACGCTCCATCAAGGCGAATCGATACTTATTCCGGCAGATACGAAATCAGTGACAATTCTTCCCGATGAGTCTGCCAAATTGTTGGAGACCTATGTTGATCCCGACAAGTCGGAACAGACAGTGATGATTAAATGATCCCGATAGCCTGTCCCGATTTATCGGGAAATCGGGACGAATAGTGAAATAGATAAAACCGGAGACGGAGAATGAGAGGTATACTATTAATTAATGTGGGAACTCCCGCAAGTACGGATCCAGGTGACGTAAAGGAGTTCATTACCGCCATGCTTTCGGATCCGCTTCTGACTGGAAAACCGGAATGGTATTCGAAATTCCTTGCGAAAAATATAATAGCACCAAGTAGCGGATCACGGGTCTCCGAGAAGTACAAACTGATCTGGCATAACGAAGAGGCACCGGTCTCACCATTGGTCTATCATATGCGGAAATTGGCGCAAAAACTGGAAGAGCAAAAAGGTGTTCCTGTGGAAATCGCCATGCGATACGGAAAACCGGATATCGGTTCTGCTTTCCGGGAATTAGAGAGGAAATGTCCATTACTTCATGAAGTGGTGGTCTTTCCGTTATATCCCCACTATGCGCAATCTACCACGCAAACATCAAAGGATATGATAGGGGATATCTTTTACAAACATCCCCACTCTTTCAGACTGAAGTTTATCGAACCCTATTACAATCATCCCGCCTTTATTCAAGCGCTTACCACACATGCAAAACCCTATCTGGAAGATATCGATAAAATAATATTCACCTATCACAGCCTCCCCCTGGCACAGGTAGAAGCAGGATGGGAAAAAGGAAAGGAATACGATTATCTCTATCAACTGAAAGAGACCAACCGGTTGTTTTGCGAAAAACTGGACATCGATCCGCACGACTCATTCCTTTTCTACTCCTCACAGAGAGGTAAAAACTGGTTGAATCCTTTTCTCGATACCGATATCAGCGACCTTCCCAAACTGGGATGGAAGAAGGTCGCTGTAATTGCCCCGGGATTTCCGACCGATAATATGGAAACACTCTACGATATTGATATTGAAGCACGCAAACTATTCATGGAGGCTGGAGGTGAAAAGTTTACCTTTATCCCTGCACTCAACAGTAATGATTTATGGGTAGAAGCTATCTGGAAAATTTTAGAGAGAAGCTGACAATTGAAAAACTATTACCCAAAATACCACAATTGTGCTATTTCCGTCCAACGGAATAGTCGCTATTTTTGTCAAAAATTATAACATGTAGAATTATGGGAAAAATAGTAGAAAGATTAACGGATTTAGTGGGTAACACCCCTTTAGTGAAGCTCAACCAGTTTAAGGAATCGGAAGGTGTCAAAGCCACCCTTATTGCCAAATTAGAAAGTTTCAACCCCCTGGGGAGTGTGAAAGACCGTATTGCATTGTCCATGGTGGAAGATGCCGAGAAGAAAGGCCTGCTGCATGCCGGATCGGTTATTATTGAGCCGACCAGCGGCAACACAGGTATTGGTTTGGCATTCGTGGCCTCCATCAAGAAATACCGGTTGATCCTCACCATGCCTGAGACGATGAGTCTCGAAAGAAGGAACCTGCTGAAAGCGCTTGGCGCCGAATTGGTGTTGACACCCGGCACAGAAGGGATGAAAGGAGCCATTGCAAAAGCGTCGCAGTTACAAACCGAATTGGCCGACGCCATCGTCTTGCAACAATTCGAAAATCCTGCCAATCCCTCCATCCATTACCACTCTACCGGTGAAGAGATATGGCGGGATACGGATGGAAAAGTGGATATCCTCGTAAGCGGGGTTGGTACCGGCGGAACGGTGAGTGGTGCAGGGAAACGACTAAAAGAGTTGAATTCCAATATCAAAGTGGTCGCTGTGGAACCGGCAGACTCACCCGTCCTCTCCGGCGGCGCTCCGGGACCCCACAAGATACAGGGGATCGGCGCCGGCTTTATTCCCGGCACATATAACGCTTCGGTAGTCGATCAAGTGATTCCGGTGAGTAATGACGATGCTATCCGTACCAGCCGTAAACTGGCCGCGACAGAAGGATTATTAGTGGGTATCTCATCGGGGGCAGCCGTCTATGCTGCCTTCCAGCTTGCCCAGCAACCTGAAAACGAAGGGAAAAATATCGTGGTAATATTACCCGATACAGGGGAACGTTATCTCTCCACTTTGCTTTACGCATTCGAAGAATATCCGTTATAGAAAATTGAAACTTATATAGATTGGAAGGTTATCATTATTAGAATGCCCTCAAAAGTCTTATCAGCTTTCCGAGGGCATTTTTACATGTCAAATCATTTATATAGGGATTAATCAGCTCTCCGGGCGAAAATAATTTCCGATTATGGCAGCGCCTGGCAGATATCTTCAAAGAGACTATCCACACTCTCCAACCCGACTGACAGGCGGATTGTTGTCTGTCTCACATCCATCGCTTCACGTTGCGCATCGGTGAAAGAACCAAAAATAGTACTGGCCGGATGAATGATCAGCGAACGGTTATCGAACAGGTTGGTGGCACGACGGATCAGTTTGAGTTTATTCATACACAGGTAACACTCTTCTCTCGATCCCAGATCGAAAGTGAGCATCGCGCCGGGAGAGTCTCCAAATTGCTTTTTACTTACCTCATAGAAAGAGTTATCCTTTAAACCGGTATAATTGACGGCCTTTACTTGGGCCAATGTTTGCAATTTCCCGGCCAACTCCTTACATGTGGCAGTTTGCCTTTCAAAACGCAGTTGTAACGTCTCCAAGCCGAGCGACTGCTGATAAGCCACTTCAGGGGTCATATAAGCCCCGAGATTCCTGTGTATTTCCTTACGCAGCCTGGTGTAAAAGGGTGATTGTGTTGTTCCCTTAAGAGCTTGTAACAACGGTGCGCGATACTGATTGAACCGTCCATAATCAATGATAACTCCACCGAGGCTGGTCGCCCCACCCGAAATATATTTGGTGCTTGACACTACCTCTATGTCTACTCCAAAGTCAATTGCACGGAAAAGGGAGAAAGGTATGATCGTTGTATCCGCAATCAAAGGCACCCCCTTGTCATGGGCAATCTCACTTAATTGTGCCAGATCGGCCACCTCCATTTGCGGATTGGTGATTATTTCCAGGAATAAGCCACAAGTCTGCTCATCCATAGCCTCCCGCACTTCCTTCGGGTTGGTCAGGTCACAAAACCGCACTTCCACACCAAACGCATTCATTGTATTCACAAAAAAGGAATAGGTGTTGCCAAAGAGGTGGCGCGAAGTAATCAGGTTGCTACCACTCCAGGCCAATGTAATGAACGTATTGCTGATTATAATATACCCCATAATTTGTACCGCATGTTAAGCCAAAACAAATGCTTAATTTTGTGATATGAAAAAAACGAGAAAAAAACATTCAGCGGCGTTTAAAGCCGAAGTAGCGTTGGCAGCTAT
>JBAYRG010000220.1:0-5497 GCA_041676805.1 Proteiniphilum sp. | reverse complement strand
GTTTCCGAAAAAGAGGATACAAACTCCAGACGATACTGTAACGTTATTCGTACACTTTCGAGACCTTTTTTATCCCCAACAAGCCCTTTATCGAAATCTATCTTCATTTTTTATATAATAGTAGTACAAGGCTAATCAATAATTATTGAATTCACAAATTTGTAAATATATTTTATTTTGCTATATTTTTAAATCAAAACTCTTAGCACGAGAGACTTGCATCATAGGCATTGAACTCCTGCTCCACATGAACGGATACCATCAGCGTGGGCTTGCCGGTAATAGAGCGCTTCACAAAAAGATTCAAATTCCGATGTGGTGGCATAGGCCATACAACCAACCATACTCCGCAGGAAACCCTCGTCGTTCAGTTTATGCACGAAGCGCCCATAAAGCGGATGCAATGCCTGCACCACCACGACTGCTGTTCGCTTCACTGGCACAAGGGTGTCCTGACGGACAAGACGATAATCGCCACGCTAAGGCATGTGGATGAGAACCGCGGGCCGATCCTCGACCGGGTGAGGACGCGTCTTGCCGGCAACGCTGAAGGCACGTTCAACGAATACGTGATGATAGATTCCACGCACGTCACCACTACCTACAACCTTTTGTACATCAACGCTCCGGGATATAACCCGACCAAAAACTTCGATGAGCAGGAGCTTTACGAAAAATACAAACAGTGCAACGAGATAGAAGTGATGTTCGACTCATACAGGAACTTCCTGAAAGCCGACCGCATGTACATGCAGGACAGGATAGTGTTCAAGAGATGGCTCATGGCCAATTTCCTTGCCATGATCACCTACTACAAACTTTACAGGAAGTTGGTCGAGGCAAAAAAATTGAATAATTACTCACCCAAAGACATTGTCGAGATCTCCAAATCAATTTCAAGGATCAATATCAACGGGAAATGACACACAACTGAAACTACCAAAAAGACGAAGGACCTTTTTAAGAAATTGAAGATAGACTACCTAACAGAGCGGAGTTAGGGTTTAATATGGATTAAGAACCCGAATCCTTTTAAGTGATGATTTTTTTCTGTCCATTAAAATATTTTGTACAGCCGTTCTTGTCGGGTTGCACAAAGAATTTTTCAGCGATATAATCATAAATCAAGCGAAAAATTTCTTCTTTGAGAAAGATAATCCTATTTGAAAAACACATGTTCCGAAGAATTTATCTGAATGGAAGATAATATTTATTAACTTGTTACACACCCTTTAATGTACAAAAAATCGTACATTTGTATCAGTAGTTAAATTTTTGAATTATGATAGTTATTAGTCCAACCGATTTACGGAACCAACAAAAAAAATATCTTGAAATGGCAGAAACACAGCCTGTTGTTGTTAAGAGGGGGAATAAGCTAATCCATTTAGTCGTGCGTGATAGAGTGATGACAGATGAAGATATCCGAAACGGATTGACAAAAGAAGAATTATTAAGCCGGGTGGCCCCCCGCATTGAGAAACTTTTTGATAAGTAATGAAATATGGACTTGAAGACATTTATTTTAGTTAGCTATTTAATTTTATGCTCTTGTCAAACAGCTATTATCAAGGAGTATACCATTATTCCTCAACCTGTGCAAATTGAGTACAAAGCGGGGGCTATAAATTTAGAAAGAGAGCCGGATATTGCTTTTCCCGCTGACCTATACAATGAAGCGAAACTCCTGCAATCCTATCTGGATAGCGATTTCTCGATGCAGGCTGAATTGAAGGAAGGAAAGAAAAAAGCAGCAATTACCTTACAGCTGGATCCAACAGTTCTACCCGAACAACAGGAAGGGTATCTATTGGATGCATCTTCGAAATTTATTGCTATCAGGGCCAATTCCCCGGCCGGTGTACTTAATGGAATTCAAACCTTACGACAAATAATCAAGGAGGAAGAAGGCCACTTTATTGCACAAAAAGCGATAATAACCGATTATCCCTCCTTCTCATGGCGCGCCTTTATGCTGGATGAAGGTCGTTATTTTAAAGGAAAAGAGGTTGTCTTTGACTTATTGGATAACATGTCGGAACTGAAGATGAATGTTTTCCACTGGGGGTTGACAAACGATCAAGGGTGGCGTATTGAAATAAAGAAATACCCGGAACTGACAAAAACAGGAGCGTATCGTGACTCATCGGAGATAAATAATTTCAATAGCAATCTATTTGACGGTAAGATGCACGGGGGATTTTACACTCAGGACGAAATAAAGGAAATAATCGATTATGCGACCCAACGGCATATAATGATTGTTCCGGAAATCAATATGCCCGGGCATTCCAGTGCGGCTATCGCTTCTTATCCGTGGTTAGGAACAAGTGGAAAGCAAATCAAAGTACCTGTTAAATTCGGTGTGATGTATGACGTATTAAACGTAGCCAACCCCCGGGTAATGCAGTTTCTTGAGGATGTAATTGATGAGGTGATCGCCTTGTTCCCTTCCCCCGTATTTCATATAGGGGGTGATGAAGTGAGATACAACCAGTGGAACGAATCTTCATTCGTGCAAGCTTATATGAAAAATAACAACTTGAAAACGCCCGCCGAATTGCAGGTATTCTTTACTAATGAAATGTCAAACTTACTCGCTTCAAAGAATCGTCGCATGATGGGTTGGAATGAAATAACAGGGGCCAGACTACATGAATACCAAACGGAAAAAGATGCAGAAGATGATGTGCAACTTGCCGGGGGAACAATAGTCCATTTCTGGAAAGGAGATCCCGGTTTAATCAAAGAGACCATTGAAAAAGGATACGAAGTTGTGAACTCTTACCACGAGTACACCTATATAGATTATTCATATGAGCGTATATCGTTGGAAAAGGCATATGAATTTCATCCGGTGCCTGAAGGATTAACGAAAGAACAGGAGAAGCTCGTGTTGGGATTGGGATGCCAAATGTGGGGTGAATTCATCCCAACCGTGGAGAGCATGAATTTTAAAGTCTATCCTCGCATCGCGGCATATGCTGAAACAGGATGGACTGCAGCTGCCAATAAAAACTATAAACGTTTCCGTGTTGCTTTGGATCACTTTTTAAAGAAATGGAGCAATAAAGGTATTATTTGGGGTAAGTTTGAATAAAGTTATCTTGAATAGAGTTTATATCGAATAAGATTTTAGATGTCTGATTACCAATTATCTTATTCCTTAATCAATATAATGTCTAATGATAGACTATTATAAATATTTACCTAAGAGATGAAATATAAAATAGTCTTTTTACTTATTCTTTTGTCTTTTGTTGTCCCCAATTTAAAAGCAGATCAGATAATAATTAATATTACGGATTATGGAGTTCGTCCAAATTCACATAGTAATATTGAGCCTATTATACGTAAAGTACTGTTAGATAATATAAATGCTGATTCCTTAATTATCCATTTTGCTCGTGGGCGTTATGATTTTTGGCCTGCATATAACAATGACAATCCATCTGTCTCGACTATTGGTTTTGATTTGACCGGGAGAAAAAATATAACTATTGACGGCAGAGGATCAGAATTTATCTTTCATGGTAAAATGATGTGTTTCTTAATGAAAGAAAGTCGAAATATTTTGTTAAAAAACTTTAGTATTGATTGGGATAGACCTTTCATCTCTCAGGGGATGGTCACGGGGCATACGGACGAATATATCGATATAGAAATTGACCCTGCTACCTATCCTTATGAAATAAGGAATGATTCAATCTATTTTTTCGGAGAGGGCTGGAGCAGCAAAATCACTCCTAATTACAATACGATCTATGACAAAGAGACTAAAGATATCGTCTATCAAACCCGAGACAATCCTTTAGGTGAAATTTACGACGCAAGAGTGTCTAAAGAGGATGCCAATATTGTCCGATTTCATTTCAAACCGAATATAAAGGCAGATATAGGAACTTATGTTTCATTATATCATGGCGCTTATATCACAGATGGAATATTAGTTCTATCCAGTAAAAATACTTATTTGGAAAATATAAACATATATCACACGTTGAGTTGCGGAGTATCTGGATATAAAAGTGAGAATATCTACCTCAAAAACGTGAATATAATAACCAATAACAAAAAAAACAGGATTTTCAGTACTGTTGCGGATGCAACTCATTTTAATGGCTGTAAGGGAGAGATAGTAATAGATAATTGTGAATTTAGTGGAGCAGGGGATGACTGTACGAATGTGCATGGGATGTACTCTCAAGTGATAGAATTGGCAGATGAAAATAGTGTTATAGTAGCTCCCAATGGACGTTATATCGGATTCGAACAAGGCGAAAAGGCTTGGATTGTGGATACAACTGTTATGCAGAGAAAAGAAATATTACAGGTAACCCAACAAAAAAAACTCTTTTCAGATGGAAAATTGTCGGGTTATCAAATCTTTTTCTCTCAAAGGATATACGACAAAATTGAAGTGGGAAATCTCCTGGAGAATGTAGACAGAAATCCAAATCTCACTATCAAAAACTGTAAGTTTTTGAAAAAAAATAGAGCTCGCGGCATATTAACAACAACTGCCGGAAAAGTCTTGATAGAAAATAATTATTTTAACTCTGCGGGGGCAGCTATTTTAATTGAAGGAGACATCGATTTATGGTTTGAGTCCGGTGCTGTCAGAGATGTTGTGATCAGAGACAACATATTTGAAGATTGTTATACTTCGGGTAATAATATTGTAGACAAACCATGGGGATGGGGAGAAGCACCGGTTACAATTACTCCCTCCGTCCAACCTAAAAGTATTAATTCTCCTACTTATCATAGGCATATCAGAATTGAACGCAATCATTTCAAACATTATGATTATCCATTACTCTATGCACGTTCAGTTGACTCGCTCTACTTTACAAACAATACAATAGAGAAAACAACCACCTATGTTCCCTTTTACAGGAATATAAATATATTTCTGGATGGATGTCGAAATGTTTTTATCAGGGAAAATAAATTTGACACAAATTTTCCGGGAAAAAATATTTTTATTCGCAATATGAGAAAAGAGGAAATAGTTCAAAATGATGACTTATTTCTTTCATCAGAAGAGTAAACTCCTTTTCAATTTACTTTTACTAATTATGAGTCCGCTCCGAAAACCCCATTTTTTCAAAATGCTGAAAAAAGAAGGCTCGACGGACAAAATTGGTTCTTTTTATGAGTGAAAATATTATTTATAACAATATACATATTGAAACATAAATTGGCTATATATTTGGGTAATTTTTGTCCGGAAAGCGGTCTTTGACATATTTGCGTGGTATAATTCACTATCCTGACGAAGTTTATCCACAACGAGCGGGAGTAAGCCCATAGTTTATGCTTGGCAAGCGACCATCCCGAATATTTTCGTGTAGATACAAACGGAGTACGCACGAATGATCTCAACATCTGTTTTTCCTCAGAGGAAGCATGGATTACTATCGAAAAAAATGTGACAGAATTGGTCAAATGGATGAAACCGACAACCAACCGTTATTTCTTCTGGATTGATGAT
>JBAYRG010000219.1:0-5549 GCA_041676805.1 Proteiniphilum sp. | reverse complement strand
GTTTTCACCAACTCTTCGAGAGTTTTCAGTCGCGTGTCGAGATCGTTGATTTTCGACTCCTGTTCTTCTTGCCTGCTCAGTATTTCATCGAAATCGGTAGTTTCGCATCCGTTGAAGAATATTAATGCGAGGATAGCGAGAATAGTGAATAATTTATTAGTTTTCATTTTATTTATCTATTGTGGGATACGGAGTGCGTTCTATCTGGTTCAGCCGCGTACCGTATCCGGGGGGTTACTATAAAAAGTTTAAAATTCAGATATTATTGGGTTGGATATCCGTGGCAGATAGCGTGGTGGTTTCACTTCCTTTGGGGATAGTGTAGGTGACGCCTTTATATTCGATAATGACTGTGTCGTCGGTTTCGGTAATTGATAGATCGGTGTTGATGCCGGCTCCCGGTTCTCCGTCTTTGCCCTCTTCACCTTTGTCACCCCTTTCGCCTTGTGCTTTCACCGGATTGCCGTCCGGGCCTTTCACGGTTTGCCACATAGTGCCACCGTCGAGGCTCGCTTCCCATTCGCCGTTGGTGTTTACACGCATAATGGGTGTTTTTCCGTCCTCACCTTTCTCACCGTCGGTTCCATCTTTTCCTTGCGCGCATATCATCTTTCCTTCCGCATCAACCATCCATTCGTCGTTGAGCGTCCAATATAGGTAACCATCGCTGTGAAGTCTCACGTTGATAACGGGAATATCACCACCCTCATCCTCTTCACCCTCATCACCTTGTTCACCCTTATCACCTTTGTCACCCTTATCACCTTTATCACCTTTATTACCCTTGTCACCTTGTTCACCTTTTTCGCCCTCATCACCTTGTTCACCCTTATCACCCTTATCACCCTTATTGCCTTTATTGCCTTTATCACCTTGTTCTCCCTTTTCACCTTTATCTCCCTTGACTCCATTTCTCAGGATAAGTTTTGTGCCGTCGCTCATGGTGAGCTCGTATCCGCTTTTGTCGGACAGTTCAATATAGGAGGTGATTATTATCTTCTTCTCCACGGCCTCAATTAAAGAGCTGATAGTTTTAATTTCGCTATTGGTCGTTTTCACCAAATCTTCGAGCATTTTTAATCGGGTATCGATATCATCGACTTTCATCTTTTGTCTTTCTTGATTGCGTAGGACTTTGTCGAATTCTTCCCGTTCGCATCCGGTGGAGAGTATCAGTGCGATGATGGCAAGAATGGTGAATATTTTTTTAGTTTTCATTTTGTTTACCGGTTATGAGTTGTATCAATTTGTTGTCAATTTGATTGTTTGCTCTGCGTGTAATTTCATCATTGTCGCTTCGATGTTTCACCTAAGTGGAGGGTGATGCCTACGGATGTATTTGCCATAAGGTTCACCCGCCAGAGGGGATCGTTGTTCACCCCTTCGAATGCTTCGTTGCGTATCCACAGCAGTCCCTCTCGAAGGTGGACCGACAGTTTGGGAGTGAAACGATAGCGCAGCCCCAAGTCGCCACCCACGGCATAGCTCCAGTTACTCTCGGTGATACCCCAACCGTCGAGTTTCCTGTCGTCGCTCACGGCATAGAGTACGGGCGAGAATTTCTGGGCGTAGAGGGCAGGCGCCACTTCAATGTCAAAAGGGGTATATTTTCCGCCGCGAATAAGACTCAACACCCCCATCTGAAGCCGTAAGCCGACCTGGATGTATTGTGCCTTGCTATAAATATCGCCCAACTTCATGTCGGAAGGGTCGCGTTGCAGGTATCTGATGATGCCTTCCTTGCTCATATAGTCGTCCAACTGGTGCGCTTTGGCGCCGAGCCGGGCGACACCCCAATCGAACGAGAGTTCGGGTGAACACCATCCACCCAGCGTATAACCGGCAAAGAGTCCGCCGCCGTAACCGGTTCGGCTTTCCTCACCCAAGGAAAACAAATCACCCCACATGAGTGGCGAGTTCGCCTGGATGCCGAGATATAGTTCCCCCGGATTACTTTGCAATTCGGTTTGTGGTACGGAACTTGTCTGCGCCTGCACATAGAGGCACAAGGTAGATAATAGCGTCGGAATGAAAATCGTTAGTTTTCGTTTCATAAGGTTCGACTTTAAATTTGAAAATGCCGGAAGACCCATAAAGCGGGACTAACAGGCAGAAATTTAACCAAAATTACACAAAAATAATCACCTGTGAAAGAAAAAATGTGTTGCCTTTTGTGTTTTTCAAGAAAGACAACGAAATTTTGTGCAGAATTACGATATTTATATTGAAAAACAAAATGACATTGACTTTTTACAAAATATAAAATTACTCGCCTCATTTCCATAAATGACGGAATCAAGTTGCCACGGCTTCACCTGGTACCGGGTCCAATGACCAGATCAATGATTTTAATACGGCTGTTGTTTGAAATCTGTGTAATAAAAACAAGGTATTATTGAAAAGTGTATATTTAGGGGTTGAAATTATATTGAAAAGTGTAAATAGTGATGCTCTACAGGAAAATTGGCACATATATAGAAGATCATTTGAAGTCTGACTCGGATAAGATTTTAGCCCTTGAAGGTTCCCGGCAGATAGGTAAGTCGTATATTGCTTAAATTCTTGCGCCAGGAGTATCGCTACCGCTTTATCACAAGTGGAAGTTTGCTGGGCATCACTCTCCGTTCCACTACATCTATCCCGGTGGGGAGCATTATCCGTAAAGAGATGTTCCAGCTCGACTTTGAAGAATTCCTTGTAGCCAATAGATTCGGCACGGATGCCATCGCTGTATTGCGAGAGAAATTTCATCGGAAGGAGAGCCTTGGTGAAGAGCAGCACAGGAAAGTGATGGATCTGTTCCGTCGTTATCTCCTTGTGGGTGGCATGCCCGATACCGTGAATGAGTACTTGTTTTCTCATAATATTGTGAAAGTGCGTGAAGTACAAGAGTCCATCAGGATGATGTATGGTGATGACGCGTCGAAGTACGAGCAGGACAACGGATGCAACCTCTTGATCCGCCGTATTGATGACTACTCCAACCTGAGTATCCTACCGATAGAGGTAAAATCCGATAAGGATTATGCCATCCATAGCGCCTTGAACAACCTGCTTTCCGTGAAAGATTATCATCTCCTGTCCGGCTTGGTACTCTCAAATAACCGGAAGGTGACAACCAGGGACAAAGTGACTTATATACCCATCTATTATGTGATGTTCCTTGATTCAACAGGTCAAAATAAAGAGGATATTTTCTTTTGACAATTGGAGATTGCTTTTATAAAAATAACACTTTTCCGGAAATGCGTCAAACGCATGGATTAAATCAATGAAATGGTACGAATAAAAATGAATTTTCTCAATGTGTGCGATTTTGGGCATGGACAAGATTGAAAGTTATTTCCAACAAACACAGGAATGCCTTGTACAAGGCATTCCTGTGTTACAGTAAAAATGTGATAAATGATCATTTTTCGTCAGAAGGTGTAGCGTACCCCGGCGCAGACAGCATCATAAATAGGCCATGCGTCGGGCACAAAAATATATCCGGGACGGTAATCCAATGATACCTGGAGGGGTATCTTGAATTTGTATTCAATTCCTATCTGTCCCACTGCTCCCACGGCGAAGCTGCTGGTATACAATCCCAGGGCCGGTCCTGCTCCCTACCATTTAAATCCGGGCGCCAGTTGTGAGAGGTCCCATACCCACTGGTAAATCCCGACGGCGAAAATGCCGTGTGTTCCATCTAAGAAATTAAGCCCCAAGTCGAGTTCGATACGGTTTGATGAACTGACCGGATGCTGATAAGAGAGTTCTGCTCCCCAGCCTGCGCGAAGACCGATTGCCTTAGACTGGTTTTGTGCGTGAAGTGCCTAAATAAAATTCACCTCTTTATTTAAAAAAGCTTGATACTCTCTTGTGTCAGGCAAATTTAGCTGTTTTGGCTCTCTCAAAACGAACTAAATAGATTGTTTTTTACGTCAAATTAAGAAAAACAATGTGAAATTATAAAAGACAATGGTGCAAAACAATACAGTTTGTCGGTTATGGATTAGTCACACTCACAATTTAACCTCCGATTTACTTTTGGGTTAAGTTATGTCTTAGAAATAGAATTACTGTATCTGGAAGAAACAACTGAATATTTTTTATAGTTCCAATTTTTTTAAGTGCCTCATCAATTCCCGTTCTACTTTTTCAAATTCAGGTAAATTCTTGATTTGATCTTTCATCGATACTTGCCAGCGTGCCTTGTATAGTGGTTTTCTCTGGTTCAATTTCAGGAAGAAATCAGAATGGTTAATTTGTTGGTCACGAACACCTTCCGTGTGTGCTTTCTTTTGAATTTCTCCAGGTCTGATCATGTGTAAATTGCATTTCTTATAGTATCTGTATCAATATTTTGTAGAATACTCCATTTTGATGTGATCTTTCCCGATTTTGGCAGTTCAGTATCTAATATCTGAACAGATTTTGTTTTTATCTTGTGTAAATCTTGAATTATACTGTTTTCTATCTGTAGAAGTTCCAAGATGAATCCAATCCGTTTTATAACTGCCTGGGAACCAAATTTTATCACATATTCCAGTAATTTTTTGTAATTGATTTGTTCGCGGGAAATATAAATCGCTTTTGCTATCTCTACAATTCCTCCGGAATAGTTAGGTTTAAATAAACAATCAACTATTGTTTTTTCAAGGTCAGAGCACAATACCTTATCATAATTATCTACCCATATTTTCTTGGCTCCAAAAAAATGCTGTTCATTATGATAAATGAATTGAAACTCTATATCTTTTATTTTTATGGAAGAAGGTTTAATTTGCTGTGAAACTACAATTTGCTCTTTTAAGGAGGGTTGAGTAATTAAATTATGAATTTGTAAGGCTGAATAATATCCAATATAATAATCTGCGTCATTTACTAAATATTTTGCCAATAAATGCCAGTCAGGCATGAATGTTTCCGGGTTTTGCTCATAAGGAATAATATAATACACTCCTCTTTTCACCCGCATCAGAAGACCTCTACCGACCATGTCTCGTAACAACTCTCTCAGTGCACTATCCTTAGATTTTGGCAAAGCTTTTTTTGCTTGCTCATAATCAAAGCATCGCACCTCCTCGTCATTGAAATATGATAAAATCTCATTTGATCGTGTTGATATATATTTATTTCTCATATCTTATCTGTCAGCTTAAAGCTGATTACAAAGATATAAATAGTATTTATAATTACAAGTGATTTTTATAAAAAAAAATATTAATCATATCTTATCTGTCAGTTTAAACCTGTTATCAGGGATACGATATATATTACCACTCATCGGTAAAAATACTAAGCCCGATTATCAGGCTGTAGTAAAAAAGACAGGAATGCTTTTGATAAAGCATTCCTGTTTTCCGGAAAAAGGATTAAATTTATTACTTTGTTCTTTATAAACGATGACTGAGTTATTGTAAAAAATGTCTCTCCTTATCCGTTACCACTTTCTTATTTATCGGTTACCTCCACACGGCGTGCCTTTATGGTAAGGGCTTCCTTTCCTGAAGTTTTAGGATCTTTTCCTTCACCTGAGGTAGAAAGTCTTGCGGCGCTGATAC
>JBAYRG010000218.1:0-5593 GCA_041676805.1 Proteiniphilum sp. | reverse complement strand
CTGCCGCATCGCTTCGAAGGTGAGCACGGCAGTGGATACCGACACGTTAAGCGAATCGATCTTCCCACGCATGGGAATTTTGATTCGCTTTGTGGCATTCTTGAGCCAGAAATCCGATAAACCGTCCGCTTCGGTACCCATCACAATGGCCGAAGGATGAGTAAAGTCTGTCTGCTGATAAAATTCTGCCGCCTGCAATTCTGCCGCATAAGAAGTGATATTGTGGTTTTGCAGCCATTCAAACGCCTCTTCCGAAGAGCAGACAGCCGTCTGCACAGTAAAAAGGCCTCCCACACTCGAACGGACCACATTGGGATTATAGAGGTCGGTCTGCGGGTCGCATACGATCACCGCATCTACCGCCGCGGCATCGGCGGTACGGAGGATTGCTCCCAGGTTACCCGGTTTCTCCACCGATTCGAGCAATATGAGGAATGGATTTTTTGAAAGTTTCAGGTCGTCTAAGCCATGCGGCTTAGGTCTGGCCAACGCCACTATCCCGTCGGAATTCTCCCGGTAGGCAATCTTTTCGAAGACCGGAAATGAGATATCAAAAACAATCTCCCCGGGAAGAAAGCTGAGCAGGTCGGGATATTTTGTCTTTTCAAACATTTCACGACAAATATAAAGCGCTTCGGGACGATAACCGCTCTGCAATGCCAACGACAACTCCCGCGCGCCTTCGATCACGAAAAGTTGCTGCTCCCTCCTCTCCTTACTTTTCGATAACTTGACGATATCCTTGATCGCCGGATTCTGCAAACTTGTAATCATCCCTGTCCATTATTACATGAAACGCCTTATCATTTTATCTCCAAAGATATTTGCGGAGCACACCATCGCGGAAAGCGCCATCATGCAAAGCTATTATCTCCAGGAACATTACCCCGCGGAACATATGATCGTCAAAGATCAAAGATTATCCTTTGTCAACAAGAAAGTGTCAATCACCTCTTTGAACGATTTTTTAGGAAGAGCGCCCATCCCAATTTGCGGATCCTGATCCATGGGAATAAACAGGAACATCGGAATACTTCTTGCCCCGAAGATGCCCGCCAGCTCTTTTTCCTTATCCACATTGATTTTATAGATATAGATCTCATCCCCATATTCTGCCGCCAACTCTGTCAGTATAGGTGATACTATCCTACAAGGGCCGCACCAGTCGGCATAAAAATCCACGATCGCCGGCTTATCACCTTTATAACTCCACACCTCGGGATTTTTCTCATAATCAAACACCTTTTCCAGGAAAGACGCTCTTGTCAACTCTATCGGTTTCGCGGTTTCCTTTTCCTTCGGTTCGCTTGCCAAGACCGAGACTATCACCATCAACGTGGCAAAAACTATTGTAACTCTTTTCATTCTCACTATTATTTTAGCTTGTGATTTTAATTGTTCAATTTCATTAGGCGTTTTCTCGCAATGGCATAATACAAACAAGTTTGCCTTCTGCTCATATTGCTTAACGAAAACGTTCAATTTCATTCAACAACAACATATGGACGAATGTTTTACAACAACGTTTAAAACTGTGACCGATCCTTGTAACGCGGAGCACCCTTACTCGGCACACCAAACTCCCTGGCAGCAATCTCATCCAATGCCACTCTCCATATCTTTACATTCCTGACGGCAGGAGCGGAATAACTGAACTCTCTACCCGAATATTGGCGCATGATGTTATTCAACGCCTTTACCTTCTCATCAAAATCCTCTTCAAAAACCAC
Source organism: Proteiniphilum sp. (assembly GCA_041676805.1). GTDB lineage: Bacteria > Bacteroidota > Bacteroidia > Bacteroidales > Dysgonomonadaceae > Proteiniphilum. Next base: position 3,863 of record JBAYRG010000218.1, on the reverse strand, counting down.
CTTACCCCAACAGAGCACGCTCTCGGCATGCATCCGATAGCTACAGGCCACCTCCTCGTCCTGCCACACCAGACCGGGATCGGTACAGAAAGTGAGGCAGACCTGTGGATTTTTCTCTAAAATGGAGATGGAACTCCCCTCTTGTGCGGAATGTAGATAGACCACCCCTTTCTCATAACCAAAATTCATGGGCAACACATAAGGCCTGCCATTTTCATCCGCCATCCCCACATAACAAAGCTGACACTTCTTTATAATAGATTCAATACGCTGCTCCTCATCAATGGAATATGTACGCATAGACAATCATTTTCACACAACAAATTTAGTCGTAATTACAACTCTTTCTCCGATGTGGACGGCCCATCCACAGTCAATACTCCCTCCTCATCGATCTTCATCTCATCGATAAAGACCACTCTCTCATTGCCGGTCTTCCGGGTACGCCCGTGATACACAGCATACATCTTCCCGCCATCTTTCGACCGGAACACCATATTATGTCCGGTACCGGTCACTTCTCCACCTGTGGCAATATTCTTCTCGAGCACCGGATTGTTCTCCGCCTTAGTAAACGGGCCTAACGGATTATCGGCCACAGCATATCCCACCGCGTAGTTCTCCCCACCAAAAAAATTGGCGGAATACATCATATAGATCTTTCCGTCATGTTCAAAAGCGAATGATCCTTCCGTCCAGCGGCGATTGACCTCTCCGGAAGTCACCGAACGGCTTTCCCATTCGGTCTGCGGATCATCCATGGTGGAAGGGGGTTGCAGAAGCAGTACCGGCTCACCGATAACGGAGCTGAAATCGTTGGCGATCTCCACACCATACACCCAGCTCTCTTCGATCTCTTGAAAGAGGCTCTGCGCGCGTGCCCATTCAGCCACTTCACTTTCCACCGGGTTCTTGTAACAACAACGGGAATAATAGAGATAAGTCCGTCCCTCATGTTGCAGGATATTGGCATCGATGATGGGATACCCCGGATCAAACAGCGGTCCGTCGGATATCTCTGTGAACGGTCCCACGGGCTGATCGGCTACCGCCACCCCGATACGGAAATTCTCCAGCTCATGGGTCGGATTCTCCTTCCAGTCGGCACTGAAGAACATATAGTAGCGGCCGTCAATCTCATATACTTCGGGGGCCCAGTAGTTCTTCACTGTCCAGGAGTCCGGTTGATTCCCGGAATAGACCTTTCCCTCGAAATGCCAATCAACAAGGTTGTCCGAACTATAAGCTCCGAATCCTTTTTCCACACCGCCCGTACCGTACATATAATACTTCCCGTCGGAAGCAGAAAGGATAAACGGGTCGCCAAAAGCAACCGGAAGCGGATTTGAATAGCCAATACCGCTCTTTACTGAAGAAGTTTTAGATGGATTGTGACAAGCGATAGCGGTACTCAAAAGAATAAGAGTGATTCCCCTGAAAAATTTTATCATGATGATTCATTTTATTTTATATCCGACAAAGATAACTTCTACTAAACAATTTTACCCAATCATTATTGAATAAAATTTATTTTGCTCATTCGATATTATACCGATAAAGGTGTAAAATATCTGTTAACCAGATATTTGACATTTTATTCGATATAGACTCTATTGTAAAAATAAAAAAGGAGAACCTTTTCAGATTCCCCCTCTCTATTTCCATTCCGGATCAACCCGGCATAAGGAGTGTGTCTCTATTTCACTTTGTCCACAATCGCCTTGAATGCTTCGGGATGATTCATTGCCAAATCGGCAAGTACTTTACGGTTGATTTCGATTTCATTTTTGTGCAACGCGCCCATCAAACGTGAATAAGACATGCCGTGTTCACGGGCGGCGGCATTGATACGCTGGATCCACAAAGCGCGGAAGTTGCGTTTTTTGTTTTTACGGTCACGATAGGCGTAGGTAAGACCCTTTTCCCACGTGTTTTTGGCTACTGTCCACACATTCTTGCGGGCGCCGATATAGCCTCTTGTTAATTTCAGAACTTTTTTTCTGCGGTTGCGCGAGGCAACATGATTGACTGATCTTGGCATAATGTTACTTGTTTTGAATGATAGCGTCCCTGTCGTGCAGAGCTCTTGGCGGCATACATCCTGTTACTAAATCTCTTTTTTGGAAACTTACCCGGGTACGAGTTATTTCATTCCCAGCAGTATCTTGACACTGTTCAGGTCGGATTTATGTACCAGACCGGTTTGTGTCAGATTTCTCTTTTGCTTTTTAGTCTTCTTGGTCAAGATATGACTTTTATAAGCATGTTTCCGTTTGATTTTTCCTGTTCCGGTAAGGGCGAACCTCTTTTTGGCACCGGAATTAGTCTTCATTTTTGGCATTTTGCTCTTCTTGAATTTGTTATTATTATTGGTCTTTTCCGTCGTTATATAGCGAAAAAGTTTGCAAAAGTAATGATTTTATTCTCGTTACGCAAGGTTTTCAGCGATTTTTATGCCATGAATAGCAATAACCACCCCAAATACCCTCACTCAGCCTCAATCGCATCCTTCGCCTTTAGCCTCTTCACCAGTTTCATGTCGTGTCGTACCATCAATCTGACCAGTTCTTCAAATGATGTCTTGCGGGGGTTCCATCCCAGCAAGGTCCTGGCTTTGGTGGGATCACCCAGGAGCTGCTCCACTTCTGCCGGACGGAAATATTTGGGATCCACCTCCACCCGTACTTTCCCGGTGGCGGCGTCTATCCCCTTCTCATCTATCCCCTCCCCTTCCCAACGCAAGGTGATGCCGGCCTCGGCAAAGGCGAGGGAGCAAAACTCGCGTACGGTATGCATCTCGCCGGTGGCCACCACGAAATCTTCGGGCCTGTCGTGCTGCAGCATCAGCCACATGCACTCCACATAATCCTTGGCGTAGCCCCAGTCCCGCGATGCGTTCAGGTTGCCGAGATAGAGCTTCTCCTGCATCCCCTGGGCGATCCGGGCCACGGCGATGGTGATTTTCCGGGTGACGAAGGTTTCGCCGCGCCGCTCGCTCTCATGATTGAAGAGGATGCCATTTACGGCAAACATGCCATACGACTCCCGGTAGTTCTTCGTGATCCAGAAGCCATATAACTTTGCCACACCATATGGACTACGCGGATAAAAGGGAGTGGTCTCTTTCTGGGGCACCTCCTGCACCAGCCCGTAGAGTTCGGACGTCGAGGCCTGGTATATCCGGGTTTTCTTCTCCAGCCCGAGGATCCGCACCGCTTCCAACAGGCGGAGCGTCCCCACCGCGTCGGTCTCCGCCGTATATTCCGGCACGTCGAAGCTCACCTTCACATGGCTCTGGGCCGCCAGGTTATAAATCTCATCCGGTTGCGTGGTCTGGATGATGCGGATGAGTGAGCTGGAATCGGTCATATCCCCATAGTGGAGATTCACCAGCCTCTCCCGGCGCATGTCCCTCACCCACTCATCAAAATAGAGGTGTTCAATGCGTGCCGTGTTGAAGGAGGAGGAGCGGCGGATAATCCCATGCACCTCATACCCTTTCTCAATCAACAACTCGGCCAGAAACGATCCGTCCTGTCCGGTAATTCCTGTTATCAATGCTACTTTTCTCATATTATTATTTACTTCCATATCACTGCTTAATCCAGCCAAAGATACATCTTTTTTCATGGGTTTCGGTTTATTCTATCTATCCATTTTCAGATATGACTCGACGACTTCTTTCATAGAGGATATTTCTTTAGATCCTCATCAGACAAGTCTTCCATTCTGAATGAATAGAGTAAGGTGTCCTTCACTTTTTTCGGATCCATTTCATAAAAGTCAGCAATATCCACACCCATCTTTTATGGGGAAATTCGAATCCCGTGAGATGTGGAACCGGACAGCCGTCATCGACATGT
>JBAYRG010000217.1:0-5618 GCA_041676805.1 Proteiniphilum sp. | reverse complement strand
ATTCAATAATTCAACAACTAATCCAACAGCAATGACTATTTTCAGTAAAATTATCGCGGGGGAGATTCCCTCTTATAAGATCGCCGAGGAGGATCGATTTTATGCTTTTCTCGATATCCATCCGATGTCGAAAGGACATACATTAGTCGTGCCCAAACAGGAGACCGATTATCTTTTCGACCTGGATGACGCCCTTTTGGGTGATATGGCTGTCTTTGCCAAAAAAGTGGCAAAGGCAATTGAGAAAGCTGTTCCCTGCAACAGGGTGGGGGTGATGGTGATTGGCCTGGAAGTGCCACACGCGCATATTCACCTGATTCCCATTCACAAAGAGGGTGACATGAGCCTTGCCAATCCCAAGTTGCAGCTCTCTCCGGAAGAATTCGAGGAGATCGCGGAAAAGATCCGTTCCGCATTTTGAACAGGATGAGATAGGTTATTTCCTAATAAATTGTATCTTTACAAAGAAAGTAGATAGTTGAAAAAATGAAAACAAAGGAAGACATCAGAAAAAAAATTCATGATTATGTCGATTTGGCTGATGATAGGATGTTGCGTGTTCTAAGTGCCGTTATTACTGCTGATGAAGAAATGCAACCCTCTGTTCCTGATTTATTTTATGATGAGTTAGATAAAGATAGAGAAAGTCATTTAAATGGAACAAGTCCATCTTATAGTTGGGAGGATGTCAAAACCAGACTGATTAGAACACATGGACTATAAATTAATCTTAAAGCCTAGAGCTGAAGACGATTTATCTGAGGGGATTCAATGGTATGAAAGTCGATTAAAAGGATTGGGGTTAAGATTTCTGAGCCAAGTTGAAAAATATTTAGAAATTATTCGGAAAAATCCTTTTCAGTATCCTATTAGAAAAAAACAATATAGGGAGGCTTTCATTAAAAAGTTTCCCTATATAATTATATATGAAACGAGCATGATAATCATTATCACACAAGAACATGATTAAAAGCGAGTTCCATACGATACATTTGAAAATAAAAGTTTTAATCGTATGAAATTATTGAAAATGAGATAGTCATTTATTCTGTTTTTAATACCTATCAAAATCCTGACAGTAAACCTTGATGAAGTTTCAGCGTCCGTAATTAAATATTTTCTGATATCCTTCTATATTTTTCTGATACGGATTCCCCTGACAAAATGGCACTCTCCTTTTTCGAGGATAAGGTCGGCGCGGAAGCGGGTGGGAAGGATGTTTTGTTGGAGGTTGGGCAGATTGATCTCATCCCACACCTCGTTGGCAAATTTCAACAGTTTTTTCTCCGAATAGGAGGCATACTTGTGGAAATAGGAGTTGGGATCGCGAAAGGCGGTCTGCTGTAATTTTTTAAACCGCTCCAGATACCATTCACGTAAATCTTTTTCGCTGGCATCTACATAAATGGAGAAGTCAAAAAAATCGGATACGAAAACTCTCCGCTTCATTTTTTTGCCGGGGGATACCTGGAGTACGTTGATCCCTTCCACGATAAGGATATCGGGCCGTTCAATGGTCCGTATCTCTCCTTGAATCACGTCGTAGTAGAGGTGGGAATAGACCGGGACCTCGAATGTGTCGCGCCCCGATTTCACGCTTGCAAGGAATGCCAACAACTGCTTGGCATCGTAACTCTCAGGAAATCCTTTCTTATTCAGGATTCCGCGTTCCTCCAGCCCTTCATTGGAATAGAGGAAACCGTCGGTGGTGATCAGCTCCACTTTAGGTTGCCCGGGAGTCATTGAAAGCAGCTTCTGTAATACCCGGGCAGTGGTGCTCTTGCCGACCGCCACACTCCCGGCAATACCGATAATATAGGGGATGGGTTTGCTCCTGTTGGCGAAAAACTGATCCCGTTCGTTGTGCAGGTTGCGGTAATGGGTGAGATGGATCTGCAGCAGCCGGATCATGGGGATATAGATATCTTCCACCTCATCGAGGGTGAGCGGCTCATTGAGCGCCTGCAGTTTAGTGAGATCTATGTCGGAAACGGGAAACATGGGATGCTCTTCCAGCTTGCGCCACTCCTCACGGGTGAAGGCACGGAACGGAGAAAAGGTCACCTCGTAGGATTTGTTCATTACACTTTTTCCTGCAAAGATAACCTCTACTAAACGATTTTACCCAATTATTGTTGAATAAAATTTATTTGTTCATTAGAAAGAAGTTGGAATTGAAAATCGTCATAAAAAAAATTCTTCATTCTTCTTCACTCCTTACTCCTCACTCTTTATTCCTTATTCTTTACTCTTTACTCTTTACTCTTTACTCTTTATTCTTTATTCTTTATTCTTTACTCTAAAAAGAATCAAACCCTCTCTTCACAAAATTACTCAATGCTTCCCCTTTCAGCATTCCGTTGGAGAGGAGCGCCAGGTCGATTAACTGCTTCAGGCGGTTGTCTGTCGAGACCTGGGCAATGAGTTCTTCTTTCTCCTTCTGTTCACTCTCGTCGATCAGTTCTTTGACGAACGGATGTTGCACATTCAGCACGACCTGGTAGGTGTCGGGCATTTCACCATAGAAGGCCATCTGCTGTTGCATGGCAGCCATCTCTTTCATCCGCCGTGAGAACTCGTTCTGGGTGATTTGTACCGGCCGGGAGTGCTCGCCAAGCGCTTTGAAATCTACGCTGAACTCTGTTTTCTCCATTGCAGGGAGTTGTGACTTCACCACTTCCGACATGTTCTCTTTCTGTCGGTCGCTCAGCTCCACTTTTACCACCTCCTCTTTCTCGATGATATGTTCGATGGTGTCGCTATCCACCCTCACAAAACGGCTCTTTTCAGATTTTTGCTCCAGGAGCCCCATCCAGTGGGTGTCGAGTTGTCCATCCATTAAAAGCACATCGTAACCCTTCTCTTTCGCCGCCTCTATATGGCTATATTGTTCCTGCCTGTCGTTGGCATAGAGATAGATAAGATCTCCACTCTTATCGGTCTGGGTAGATTCAATAAGTGTCTTGTATTCCTCCAGGGTGAAATATTTTGCCTCTATATTTTTCAACAGGGCAAATTTGAGGGCCCTGTCGCGGAACTTCTCGTCGGAGAGCATCCCATATTCAATAAACAGTTTCAGGCTGTCCCACTTCTCTTCGTATTGGCTGCGCTCCTTCTTGAAGAGTTCCTCCAGCTTATCGGCCACTTTTTTGGTGATGTGGTTCGATATTTTTTTCACGTTCTGGTCGCTTTGCAGGTACGAGCGGGAGACATTCAGCGGGATGTCGGGCGAATCGATCACGCCATGCAGCAGTGTGAGGAATTCGGGTACTATCCCTTCCACCGAATCGGTCACAAAGACCTGGTTGCTGTAGAGCTGGATCTTATTGCGTTGCAGGTCGAGGTTGTTCTTTATCTTCGGGAAGTAAAGGATACCGGTGAGGTTGAAAGGATAATCCACATTCAGGTGGATCCAGAACATAGGCTCATCGGCAAACGAGAGAGGATATAACCCGCGGTAGAATTCCAGGTAATCCTCCTCTTTCAATGCGGCCGGTTTCTGCCGCCATAGCGGATTGGTGTCATTGACCACATTGTCCTCTTCCGTATCTACATAATTACCATCTTTCCATTCCTGTTTCTTCCCAAAAACGATCGGAACGGCAAGGAACCTGCAGTACTTCTTGAGTAGCGACTCTATTGTATTCTTTTCCAGAAACTCTTTGTTGTCATCGTCTATATAGAGAATGATGTCAGTACCACGATCCTCTCTGGCAGCCTCTTCCATCGTGAACTCGGGTGTGCCGTCGCACGACCATTTCACGGCTTGTGCATCCTCTTTATAAGATTTGGTGATGATCTCCACTTTTTTAGAGACCATGAATGAGGAGTAGAACCCCAAGCCGAAGTGGCCGATGATGGCATTCGCATTCTCTTTGTATTTATCCAGAAAATCGTTGGCGGAGGAGAGTGCTATCTGGTTGATATATTTCTCCACCTCCTCGGCAGTCATTCCGATACCACGGTCGGAAACGGTAAGCGTGCCTTTTTCCTTATCGATAGAGAGATGTATCGAGAGATCTCCCAATTCACCTTTAAAATCACCCACATCGGCCAGGGTTTTCATCTTCTGTGTGGCATCCACAGCGTTTGATACGATCTCACGGATAAAAATCTCATGATCGCTATAGAGAAACTTTTTGATAATGGGGAAGATATTGTCAGTTGTTACCCCAATCTGTCCTTTTTGTAGCATATGTTTTATTGTTAAATTGAAAATTTTAGAAATTAGAAATTGGAAGTTAGAAGTAAGAATTTTCTTAGGAGCGAGAGCAGAAGCAAATTCGTTTGCATTTTGCCGAGTGACGACAGAAAATGAACGAAGTCAAATATTTCTCACTCTTCATTCTCCTTCAATATCTCTTCTCTCTTCTCTCTTTATTCTTTATTCCTTATTCCTTATTCCTTATTCCTTATTCCTTACTCCTTACTCTTTATCCAACCCTCATTCTCGATTATCAAGAGCAAATTGTATGCCACAACACTGTTATGACATAATTTCAAAGGAGAGGTTATATTTCCTTGCCTCGATAATGAACCGGTTGTGTTAAACCGGGCGATTAACATATGGGGTGATGGTCGGGTTATGCTGGGATTTTTATTTAGAATCAGTCTAAAAACATTTTTTTTTGAATTTATCGCAAACATTTATCCGGTGATTTGAATTATAAATAATTTTTATCGATTATCGAAGAAGTTTAAGGAGTTTTTTTTGATATCTATCTGCCTGTTTATCAATGTGATTCTGACGTTTCTTTATTTGTTAACACTAATTAATCGTTTTTGGGTGCGTGAGAGAGAATCTTTTTGAAGATATCTTTTTATATTTGTAGCACATAGGATGTGATTCAGCAATCTTTGTGTGCAAGCATCCACGATTGCGTTCACCTTTCACTATTAACACAACTAAAGCGGATAGCTTATGAAAACAAAAATTTCTTTCGAAAAACAACTGTTGGGGCTGCAAGACAATATGTTCAATTTCGCATTGACATTGACGGCCGACCGGGAAGAAGCAAAAGATCTGTTGCAGGAAACAACTCTTCGTGTACTGGATAACAGGGAAAAATATTATGAGAATGTGAATTTTAAGGGATGGGTTTTCACCATCATGCATAATATTTTCGTGAATAACTATCGTAAGATCGTTAGAAGCCAGACGATCATCGACAAGACGGAGAATCTGTATCATCTGAATTTGCCGCAGGATTCCGGCTTCGATACGCCCGATGGAGCTTATACGATCAAAGAGATCAACAAGGCGATCAATAGTTTTACCGATGAGTATAAGGTGCCTTTCTCAATGCATGTTTCGGGATATAAATATGAAGAGATTGCGAAGCATTTGGGTTTACCGATTGGTACTGTAAAGAGCAGGATATTCTTTGCCAGAAAAAGGCTTCAGGAATTACTCAAGGATTTTAGATATTATTCGGAGTGATTTTTAGAGTAAAGAGTAAAGAGTAAAGAGTAAAGAATAAAGAATAAAGATAAGGCCCCTTTCGTCGTGAAGGGGTTTTTTATTAGAGCATTCCGGGTGGCAAACTATATTTGCATCTCAATTGAAAAAAGATTATTTAGTGTATGGAGATTGTTTGGTTATTGGTCTCGCTGGTTAT
>JBAYRG010000216.1:0-5648 GCA_041676805.1 Proteiniphilum sp. | reverse complement strand
GTGAAAGAGGCAAAAGCACGTATTGCCAGTGGTGAGCTGGGCAAACTCAGGAAAGTGTATGTGGAATATACGCAGGGATGGTTGTCGCAACGTATTGAACTGCAGGGAGGCAATAATGCCGGATGGAGGACAAATCCCAATACTACCGGTAAAGCGGGATGTATGGGCGATATTGGTACCCATGCCTGGCATCTGGCGGAATATGTGACGGGACTCAAAGTGCAGGAAGTATGCGCTGGTCTGCAGACTTATGTGGAAGGACGCCCTGTAGATGACGACGGTGCCTCGTTACTCCGTCTGGAAAACGGTGTTACCGGTGTGTTGATGGCTACCCAGATAGCCACGGGAGAGGCCAACAATATCCGTATCCGCGCATATGGCGATAAAGGAGGATTGGAATGGAGACAGATGGATCCGAACCGGTTGATCCTGAGATGGGGTGATAAACCCACACAGGAATTGTATATGGGTAATAACGAATTCCTGAGTGATATTGCCAAATGGAATACCAGGACGCCTGCAGGACATCCGGAAGGTTTTATAGAAGCATTTGCCAATATTTACCGGAATTTTGCCTTGACCGTAATGGCTAAAAGAAATGGAGAACAACCCAATGAAAAGATCACCGATTTTCCAACTGTCTACGATGGCGTCAGAGGAATGCAATTCGTGGAAACGATGGTGGAAGCAAGCAAGGATAACGATACAAAATGGTTCAAATGGATTGAATAAACATAATTTTTGTCAAAGAAGTACATTTTATAAATACATTTTTTCAAATAGAATAAAATTTGCCTATTTTTATAGGCGAATAGCAATAATGTATAGATAGAAACTATAATTTTAAACTTCTTATCAAAAACTACAATGTCGAAGCGTGCTAGAAGGGAACGGAAAACAGGAAAAAAACTATATCAACGGAAAGGTTTTTTCCTCCTTGTCGGAATATTTATCGGAATTGTTTTTGTAGCAGCTCTATACCAGACTGCGGTTTATTTTTCCACGAATGAATCGTGTATGATGTGCCATGCGCATCCTCATGCCGAAGAGAGTTGGATGCTGTCAGTCCATGTGAACAACTCGAGCGGGGTAATGGTAAACTGTGTCGATTGCCATCTTCCGCCCAAAGATGATACTTGGGCACATTACACGGCAAAGATATCATTGGGGGTACGTGACGTGTGGGGATATCTGACCAAGGATCCCGCAGAGATTGATTGGGAGAGAAAATCGGAATTGGAACATGCTGTGAAATATATTCCCAACGAATCATGTGTTAAATGTCATCAAAACCTTTTTCCACAGGGAATTAGCGATGATGGTATTACTGCACATCTTTATTACGAGGAGAATGCGGAAAAACTCGATTTGCAGTGTATCAGTTGCCATCTGGATGTAGGACATTACAATCCGAATTATTCCCATAGCCAGATGGTCGGTATTCCCGGACAGACCGGGTCCGCAGCGGTAGATACCAGTCTGTTCTTTAAGGAGCCGGCGGTAGTCGCTACTTTTGCCAATTATACGGAGCAGATACCCGGTACAGCCGTTTCGTTTGGGATGATTGCGATACCGGGAGGTACTTTCAAGATGGGAAGTCCCGAGAAAGAGCCTTTCCGCAAATCAGACGAATCCCCGCAGCATGAGGTGTCGTTAAACCCGTTCTTCATGGCCGAAATAGAGACCACATGGGATATGTTCTGGGCTTTTTATGCTGAGACGATGAGTGAAGGGCGTACTCCTCCTGAAACGGTGTATGCTAACAATCTGAACGCGGCGGGAGTGGATGCCATATCGGGACCCACACCTCCATTCGGTTATCCCGACCAGGGTTGGGGACAGGGTGATCGCCCCGCCATCACCATGACCCATTATGCCGCGGAAACATTCTGTCAGTGGTTGTCGGAAAAGACAGGTAAAAAATACCGCCTGCCCACTGAAGCCGAATGGGAGTATGCTGCCCGTGGTGGAACCGAAACAGCTTACTTCTTCCCCGGAAGTCCGAAAGATTTTTCAGAACAGGGGTTTATGAGGAGTCTCTTCAAGCCGAAAACCGAAGGTATCACTTCGTATGTGATTTATGATAAAAATAGTGATGGCCGTACACAGCCGCCCTCTTTGGTAATGCCTAATCCGTTTGGATTAAAAAATATGTTGGGGAATGTATTGGAATACACCTCCGATAGATACGCCCCGAATGCATATGCCAAGCGGTCGGGAGTTACCCACAATCCACAAGTGACCGAAGGTGACGATTGGGTGGTACGAGGTGGACTATATTCGTCTGACGCTGCCGATGTGCGCAGTGCAAGCCGTAGCTATACCCAGCATGAAGCATGGCTGAGAACCGATCCGCAGCAACCGAAAAGTATCTGGTGGTATTCCGATATGAAGGGAATTGGATTCCGTGTGGTGTGTGAAGCTGAATTTTAAGTGCCTAAGTGCCTAAGTGATTAAGTGATTAAGTGACTGAGTGAACAAGTGATTTGAATTTAAATATCAATAATCTAAAATAAATCAAAAGAAATGAAGAAAGAGAACAATTTGACCAGAAGGTCGTTCCTGAAGACTTCTGCCGTGGCAGGAGCAGTTGGAGTGATTGGTACAGGTTCTGCAGGTATTTTATCATCCTGCAGTGGTGGAACAGAAAAAGAAAAAGGTGCCAACACACCTTTGAGAGAACCGGGCAGTTATTATATTCCCGAGCTTCCTGACTTGGCAGCCGACGGAAAAGAACTGAAGGCGGGTGTTGTAGGCTGTGGCGGACGTGGTTCAGGAGCAGCCATCAATTTTTTGAACGCTGCCAATGGTGTTACTATTGTAGCTTTGGGTGATGTGTTCCAGGACAGGGTAGACAAGCTTGCCGAGAAACTGAAAAATGAAAAAAATATCGATATTCCCGCAGAGAAGCGTTTTGTGGGATTGGATGCCTATAAGCAGGTGATTGATAGTGATATCGACGTGTTGATCGATTGTACTCCTCCTTTCTTCCGTTCTGAACATTTCAAATATGCGGTAGAGAAAAACAAACATAGCTTCCTGGAAAAACCGATTTGCGTAGACTCTGCAGGTTATCGTACCGTGGTAGCCGCTGCCAGGCAGGCGCAGGCTAAGAATCTCTCCGTAGTTACCGGAACGCAACGCCACCATCAGCGCGGCTATGTGGAATCATTCAAGCAGATTATGAATGGCGCTATTGGTGAAATTACCGGTGGAACTGTTTACTGGAATCAGTCTCAGTTGTGGTATCGCGACCGTCAACCACAATGGAACGATTTTGAGTTTATGGTGCGCGACTGGGTGAACTGGAAATGGTTGTCGGGCGACCATATCGTGGAACAGCATGTACACAATATCGATGTGTTTACTTGGTTTACCGGATTGAAACCTGTCAGTGCCGTCGGTTTTGGCTCACGCCATCGTCGTGTGACGGGTGACCAGTATGATAATTTCAGTATCGACTTCACTATGGAGAACGGTATACATATGCATAGTATGTGCCGTCAGATCGATGGTTGTGCCAATAACGTGAGCGAGTTTATCCAGGGAACAAAAGGATCCTGGTCGAGCCAAGGCGGCTATGTGATCAAAGATCTTGCCGGCAACGTGATCTGGCAATACGATGGTGAAGCTGAGAAGGCTGATTTCCAGCAAACCGATCCCTATACATTGGAGCATGTCAACCTGATTAACTGCATAAGAAGCAACAAACCGATTGAGCAGGCATCAGAAACGGCTGTCTCGAATATGGCCGGAATTATGGGCCGTGAAGCGGCTTATACCGGTCAGCAAGTGACCTGGGATGCCATGACGGCTGCTCCGCTCGATTATACGCCTGCCGACTTGAATATCGGTAAGATGGATATGTCCGGATTTACGGTACCTGTACCGGGAAGTGGAAAATAAAAAGTTGCCATTATGACACTCGATAGGAGAAGATTCTTGAAGACAACCCTTGCAGGCTCCGCGGCCATGGCCATAGGTGGATGCGGTTCATTTGCTTCGTCTAACGGAAAAGAGGAAGACTCTTGCTGTAAGGATAAGGCGAAATTGAATATCTCTTTTCAGGAAGGAACCGCTCCCGGTGCTGACCTGAATGAAAAATTCGATTTTATGGAAGAGCATGGCGTAGTGGGTTTTGAACCACACGGGAAACCGATGCTTGCGAGATTACAGGAGATGAAAGATGCGCTGAAAGGACGAGATATAAAAGTGAGCGCTATCTGTGCCGGCTTTGATGGTTTTATCCTCTCTGCCGATCCGGAGATCCGGAAAAAATGTCGTGATACGATGGAAGCACTGATAATTGGTGCAGGTGAACTCGAATCAGTCGGTGTGATCATTGTGCCTGCTTTCAACAGCCAGGTTCCGGTGATGCCCCATACACAAGAGACCCGAGACTTCCTTTGTGAACAGTTTGATGAGATGGGTGCCTTTGCCCAAAAACATGGTACGACTGTTATTCTTGAACCGTTAAACCGCAAGGAGGCGTTCTATCTCCGCCAGTTGGCCGACGCTGCTTCCATTTGTCGTGATATCAACAATCCCGGAGTGAAATGTTTGGGCGACTTCTGGCATATGACCTGGGAGGAGACTTGCGATATGGCGGCCTTCCTTTCCGCCGGAGAATACCTGCAGCACGTGCATATGGCCAGCCGGAAACGGCGTAGCATGCCCGGGGAAGATGGTGAAGCGGATAACTACGTGAGTGGATTCAAAGGGCTTAAGATGTTGGGATACGACAAGTATGTCAGCTTTGAGTGTGGATGCCAGGGCGATCGCAGCATAGTGGTTCCCGCCGCCCTCGAATTATTGCGTAAACAGTGGGAAGAGGCGTGAGAGCGTTTCTCTCATTGAATAGATAATACACATAGATGAAAAATGAGTGAGGAATTGATTTCTTTCACTCATTTTTTTTATCTAACCCAAATTTTGATATTTTTGTAACCGGTTAAAATAATCCAGAAGAAAAAGAATACATTTATAAAAATCACTATATGGACAAATTAGTACGTTTTCTATCATCATACAAAGCCTCTATTATATTGTTGCTGGTCTATGCAATTGGATTGGCAATGGGCACTTTCATTGAAAAGTGGATGGGATCACAGGCAGCTAAGATGTTGATCTATTATTCTCCGTTATTTTTGTTCCTTCAGTTTCTGCTGGTGATGAATTTTATCCTGATCCTTTTCAGCCGTAATTTCATCCGGAGAAAAAAATGGGCGATGGTGGTGATCCACTGTGCCCTTGTGGTTATCCTCCTGGGAGCAATGATCACTTTTGTGTTTGGAAAAGAGGGACAAGTGCATATCCGTGAAGGTGAAAAAACAGACCAGATGGTGATGCATACCTCTAAAGGGGTTAAGACCGAAACCTTACCCTTTGTGTTGGAACTCAAGAATTTCAGATTGATCCGTTATCCGGGGTCACAAAGTCCTTCTTCCTACGAAAGTGACCTGCTGGTACATCTGGATGGGGAAGTCCGCGAAGCTAAAGTGTTTATGAACAATATACTGGATGTGAAGGGATACCGTTTCTTCCAGGCGTCATACGATCAGGACGAGATGGGTACTATCCTTTCGGTAAACAGGGATGTGGCGGGACGTACCGTCACTTATGCAGGTTATCTCATACTCGTGGCGGGC
>JBAYRG010000215.1:0-5677 GCA_041676805.1 Proteiniphilum sp. | reverse complement strand
GCCTCAGGGAGATATCACGCCGAATACAATGCTCACCTTCTTGGAACCTATTGTCATTGAGTCGATAACCACTTCGAAAGTAAAAGTGGGGGATGATTTTGAAATCAAGGGTGATTACCTGAATCTGATTGCAAAAGTAGTTTTCCAGGAGAATGTAGCAGTTGATTCGGCTGATTTTGTCAGTCAAAGCCGTGAAAAGATCATTGTAAAAGTACCGCTTAAGGCGCGCTCGGGTGAAATAATGATAGCCAATGGCGAAAAAATTCCCATTGAGGTCTATTCGGATGATCTATTGGCGAATATCGTAGAGCCGGTAATTACATCCGTTACCCCCTCTACGGTAAAAGCGGGTTCAGATATTACCATTACAGGAGATGATTTCGATTTGGTGGAAAAGGTTATTTTTGGAGGTGAAAAAACAGCTACTGAATTTACCGTAAGCGAGGATAAAAAGACCATTACCGTAACCACACCGGCCGACGCACAAGACGGCCCGGTCATGTTGGTTGCCTATTCGGGTGCCGAAGTAGTAAGCGAAATAAGCCTTACGCTAAAAATGCCTGTTGTGGCGATAGAAAATAAGAAAGTGAAAAACGGAGAGACTGTTACTGTCACCGGAACTGATCTCGATTTGGTTACCGGTATTTGGTTCGATGAGTTGGAAGCCGGATTTAGCCATGCAGACGATAAGCTGTCGGTAACCGTTCCGGAAACAGCCGCCAGTGATCATATCCGCTTTGTGACTGCTTCCACGAAAGAACTTTCGATAACCGGCATCACCTATGTAATACCGGCCATATCGTCAGTCTCACCCCTGGGTATTACCGCGGGAGACAATATTACCATTACGGGGACCGATCTGGATCTGGTACGTGAAATTATTTTCAATGCCGGGGAAGGTACTGTGTCGGTGAATCTGGCTTCAGCTCCCGATGCAAACAGTATTACCATAAAATCTCCTTTCACGGCGACCGATGGAACGATTGATTTAAAAACGATAAACGAAACAGTAGTTACCTCGTCGCAATCACTCACTATTGCCCCGGCTTTACTGGCTGTGATCACGGAAATGCCGGAAGCCGTAAAACCGGGCGCCCTTTTAACTGTTGAAGGTATCAACCTCAATACCGTAACTAAAGTGGAATTTCATTATACGGGTGGCGCGGTGGTGCCGGCAACCAGTTTCCTGCCGAATGTGGAAGGAACGTCGTTACAAATGTATGTGCCTGTTACACTGGGTAAAGTGAATTTGGTCCTTATCAATCCGATCGGAGCCTCGGTGCCTTATTATCTGTCTATCGGGTTGACAGACCCCGTAGCTGATCCTTCGTTGATAATTTTCGATTTCGAAGATGTAGGTGGTAATAATGTGCTGAATAATGCATGTGACTGGGGAGGAATATGCGGTGTGAAAGGTGAGGATGAAAGCGGCCATTTCTTCGAGGTGATGCCAACGAGTACGAATATCACCGGCTATTGGTATATCGCCGATAACTGGGTGGAAGCACCCTATCCGAGCGTTTCGGGAATCGGGGATTATGTACTTAAAATGGATATTCGCCTTAAGAGCGATATCCCGGTTCCCGCGGGCTGGCATGTACTTAATATACGGATTGCAGGGAATGTGGAATATAATATTATGCCCTATGTCCAGCAGGGATCTGTATATACAACTGGAGGAGAATGGAGGACAATAACCATCCCCTTGACTGATATCACGGGCTTGTCCGATCCTACTTCAACGGGGGGCGATTGGGGTCTTATCTATAATAAAGACGCCTCTGTATCCTTCCCGACAGTTGGTTTGTGTATTGATAATATTCGTTACGAACTTAAATGAGAATGTCTGAAACACTTGTTTCTTCAAAAAAGAGGGGTTTCTCTCCGGGAATATTCCCTCTTTTTGTTCCTGTAAATAATGGTGGACGTTTGTAAAAAAGCAAATACTAAACAGAAAGAAGAGTAAATGAAAAACGTTTTCTTTTATCTATTATTGGTATTATCCCTTGGATACGCATGTAAAGGTGAAAATATGGCTGATCCGCCTGTATTTCTTTATACGAGGCCCGAAGATAAGAGTGTGGATGTATCGTTAAACCAGGAAGTAAGTGTGGGTTATGATACTGAAATAGTGCTGACGGATAACCATGGGATCACCGTAAACAATCAAAAGACGGATGTTACGGCAAACAGCCGAAAGTTGTTGTTTTCCCTTACGTTGGAGGTCGGCAAGTCATACGACGTCATGATTCCCGAAGGGGCTGTCCGCAATAGTTCCGGAGGTAAAGCCGCTGCTGTTCGTTTTTCATTTACAACAATTTCAGATAACAAGCGCTACGAAGCGGAAGAGGCAACCTTGACCGGCAATGCCGCCATAGAAAAAACGCTTGGCGGCTATTCCGGTCTGGGATATGTCAATCAAAAGGAAGGCGATCTGGTGTTTAAAGTGACTGTCCCCAAATCGGGAAAGTATAAGGTTCTCTTCCGTTATGCCAATGATAACCAGCGAAAAGAGAACGATCTGTGGGTAAATGATCTGAAACTCTCTTCCATCGTTTTTGACGCTACTTACAGTTGGAAGAGCAACTCTGTAGACATTGTTTTTCGTGAAGGAATCAATACGCTTACGATAAAGAAGAATTGGGGATGGACCTACTATGATTATGTTGAGATCAGCCCTGCTGCCGAAGATGCTCCCTTTGACATATCTCCGACCCTGGCAACGGCATCGCCGTCAAAGGAAGCGATGAACTTGTATGATTTTTTAAGAGATAACTTTGGGAGAAAAGTGATTTCCGGCGCTATGGCCAATTACAGCACCGGAATCGAAGAGGCCCGGTGGATGTATGACAATACCGGTAAATGGCCTGCTTTGGCATGTTTCGACCTTATCAATTATACTACAACGTGGGGAGTGAGTGATTATACGGGAATGACGACCAACGTGGAAAACTGGTGGGACAACAATGGAATTGTTTCCATCATGTGGCATTGGCGGGACCCTTTGAAACAGACCGATGAGTTCTATACTGAAAAAACATCTTTCGATATATCGAAAATCAGTGATCCGAATTCAGATGAGTACAAAGCCATGATAGAAGATATCGATGCCATTGCCGGTTACCTGAAGCAATTCAAAGAGAGAAATATTCCTGTTTTGTGGCGCCCGTTGCATGAGGCTTCTGGTGGTTGGTTCTGGTGGGGCGCTAAAGGGGCGGCTCCCTGTAAGGCGCTGTGGAAACTTATGTTCGACAGGCTTGTAGACCATCATCAACTGAATAACCTGATTTGGGTCTGGACATCGGATGCTTCGAATACGGCCCCCGACTGGTATCCGGGTGATGCGTATGTGGATATGATCGGTATGGATATATATCCTGGAGAGAATCAGCACGGTTCTCAATATGTGAACTTCGATAGAGTCAAAGCATTATTCGAAGGCCGGAAAATACTGGCTTTAAGCGAGTGTGGATCTATCCCTTCGATGGAAGCCATGTTCGAGTATGGTGATATCTGGTCGTGGGTGATGCCCTGGAACGGAAATTATACCCGTGACGACAAGCATAACGGAGCAACTTTCCTGAATAGTTTCTTGAAGAGTGACAAGGTTATTACCCGGGATGGAATGCCCAGTTTAAAATAATGATCACATTGGTATGGATAGAAAATCATTGACTTTTTTTGTTGGTATATTTATTATACTGTTCTTTGCTTCCTGCAGTTCAAAATCGGGTAGAGAACATACAGTCGTTCAGCTACAGGAGAAGGAGTTGACGATAGAGACCCGGAACCTTCTGGAAAATCTGAAAGAGATGTCTTCCCAAGGATTTATGTTCGGCCATCAAGATGATCCGCTATACGGAGTTATCTGGGAAGGCGACAGCGGACGTTCCGATGTGGAAAGCGTGGTGGGAGATTACCCTGCCGTAATGGGATTCGATATCGGCCGGATTGAATATGGCAGTGAGAAAAATATCGACAATGTCTCTTTCGACAAGATCCGGCAAGAGATCATCCGTCAGTATCACAGGGGAGGTATGGTAACTATAAGCTGGCACCTGGATAATCCGTTAACCGGAGGCGACTCATGGGATGTGGCTGCAGGCGGGGTGGTAACTTCCATCCTTCCTGGGGGCGAGTATCATGAGAAGTTTATAACATGGTTACAACGTGCAGCTGATTTCCTCAATTCGCTTGCTACTGACGAAGGGGTAAAGATCCCAATCCTTTTCAGACCCTGGCACGAACATACCGGTAGTTGGTTCTGGTGGGGTAAAGAACATTGTACTGTCGGTGAGTATACACAACTTTGGTACATAACCCGCGATTTTTTTGATCAACAGGGGATCAATCATCTGTTGTATGCTTATTCTCCCGACGCACAAGGGCCCGGTGAGATATACATGGAGCGGTATCCGGGAGATGAATATGTTGATCTGTTAGGCTTGGATTGCTATCACAGGGATAATGAAAAAGGGATAGAGGCTTATCAGCAGACATTGCACACCATACTCTCTTTTATGACAGAAGAGGGACAAAAACGAAATAAGCCGATCGCCTTGACGGAAACCGGATTAGAAGCGATCCCTATTCCCGATTGGTGGACTAATGTGCTTCTTCCGGTGTTGGACCAATATCCAGTCACTTATGTGCTGGTGTGGAGAAATGCCCGCGAACGGTCGGATCATTATTACGCACCTTATCCCGGACATCTTTCCGAAGCAGATTTTATTGCATTTTATCAACACCCTAAAACGCTTTTCAGTCGAGATATACACTATATATATAACCCCTAAAATTGAATGATATGAGTCTGTTCGACCAACGAATGCAAACGTTGCTGGAAGAATACGAAACATTACTTAGCAAAAGAAACACTCCCTTATCCGATAATAATGGCTGGTTTCAACGATATAAAAATCCTGTATTGACTGCAGCCCATACCCCTCTGTTTTGGCGATATGACCTGAATCCGGAAACAAACCCGTTCCTGATGGAACGCCTCGGGATCAATGCGACCATGAATGCGGGCGCCATAAAATGGCAGGGAAAGTATGTATTAATGGTGCGGGTGGAAGGTGTCGACCGGAAATCTTTTTTCGCCATTGCCGAAAGCCCTAACGGCGTTGATAATTTCCGTTTTTGGGATTATCCGGTCTTTATTCCGGAGAGTCACGAGCCGGCAACAAACCTATATGACATGCGGCTGACAGCCCATGAGGATGGATGGATCTACGGGATCTTCTGCGTGGAACGGTTCGATGAAACGGCTGAACAGGGAGATCTGTCAAAGGCGAAAGCATCGGCGGGGATCGTTCGGACAAAAGATATGGAGAGTTGGGAGCGGTTGCCGGATATTGAATCAACCAGCCAGCAACGGAATGTGGTGCTTCACCCTGAATTTGTCGACGGGAAATATGCATTGTACACCCGTCCGCAGGACGGTTTTATCAATGCCGGCAGCGGATTGGGTATCGGATGGGCATTGGTGGACGATATGGCCAAGGCGGTAATCACCGAAGAAAAGATTGTGGACCGGCGCTTTTACCATACTATCAAGGAACTGAAGAACGGGGAAGGGCCTGCACCCATTAAAACACCGAAAGGATGGCTCCATCTGGCGCATGGTGTAAGAGCATGTGCTGCCGGTCTGAGATATGTATTATATTTGTATATG
>JBAYRG010000214.1:0-5679 GCA_041676805.1 Proteiniphilum sp. | reverse complement strand
CAAATCGTGGGAACACTCCTGTGTCATCACCGAACAGGTGGTATGATGTGAATATACCACACATATCCCATTCTTTATTCCTGATTCCCCTATAATCTTATTGACACCATCTGTTACATTATGAAAGTCAGGTCTGTGGTCTTTCGACTGTAATTCAATTGTTCCTCTGTAAAGTTTCATTTTATAATCTCCTTTCAATTTTTAAATTTATATTTTGCAGTTAACTGGTAATTGGTAATTAGTAATTAGTAATTGCTAATTAACAATGCCCTTCATCCCAGGCGGTACGAACGGCACGAATCATTTCATCCAGCATGGCTTCAGGATCCTCTGCTTTCATGATACCGCTGGTAGTGCCGGTAGCATCTGCTCCGGCCTTGATGGTTTTATATACATCCTGACCGTTTGTTATTCCGGCTGCCTGTAGCACCTGTATATCCGGGTTGATCTTTTTTATGGCCGATGTGGTGGCAATCACATAATCCTCATCGCTGGTTACTCCGGTACCTATGAGTTCTGTCGGTTCGGGCACTATGATATTGGGTGATAACTGTGCGATAGCTTCCGCTTCCTTGATGGAATCGGCGCAAACCATAGTGACCAATCCCACCTCATCAGCCCGTTTAATGGCATTTGAGAGATCTGCGAGTGTCATAGGTTTTTCCGCATGATTGAGAATAACTCCGTGGGCACCTGCGGCTTTCAGTGCTTCGGGCAGTATTGAGCCATTTCCTCTGCCCACTTTTACCGGATCCATGTGCTGTGCGAAGATGAGCAGATGTTCGGTTTCCCTGGCCAACAAATAGATATCGGTAGGCTGTGGCGTTAAAATAATTCTCACATCATATTTTGCAGCTGCCCTGTCGGCCGCTTTCGCCAACTTCAGCATCCTGTCACCATACATAAAAGCTTTGGGACCTATTTCAAAGAAAGGCGGTTTAATTATTAATCCTCTATGCATCTTTGTCTGTTTTTATTTATTTAAGTTTCACAAGTCGTATGTCATACAACTAAAGTGCTCGTCTGATGATATTTTGCAAAACTCGAATCATCTGTTTAATCTGTTCCCAACCGCTCCCCCCGGATGAATAAGGGCGAATTGTTCCAACTGATAACCGGTGTTCTCCATAATAGCGGCCAACAGCGCATCGAAAATAGCAATTGTGACCACAAAACTAGACGTAGCCATGATATTCAAGGGATCGCTTTCCCTCTCTATTTTCATGGGAATCACTATTTGCGATTTCTCAGCCAAAGGAGAATGCAGGTTTTCCGTAACACCGATCAATATGGCCTCTTTTTTATTGCACACATCAATGATCGGAAGCAATTCAACCGTCTTTCCTCCACGGGAAACCATCACCACGGCATCCCCTTTCTTTATACAACCCAATCCTCCGTGGACAGCTTCCGCCGGTGAAAGATATTGCGCATTCCGTTCTATGCAACAGAGAGAATGGGAAAACTTTTTAGCTGCGATACCTGATGACCCGCTTGCACAGGTGATGATTTTGGGACAGCTACTCAGCACTTCAACGGCTTCATAAAAACGATCGATATCCAAATAATCGATAATCTCTGATATGGCGTCAGCCTCTATCTTCAACGATTCCATTCCTTTCTGTATAACCGTCTCTTTCATCATTCCACTCATAATAATTGGTTTTTAATCTCATTATACCACTCTTTATATTTCTCTACCTGAACCGGATCGGGATGAATGGCTTCCTTGTATATTTTCTGATTTTCAATTGCTTCATCCATATCCTTAAAGCAAGACATTCCGACCACACATAGCATAGCCGCACCCTTACAAGCAAGTTCCCCCGAATCAGGCAACAAAAAAACCCGGTTGAGCATATCGGCTTTAATTTGTAACCACAACCGGCTACGGGCTCCCCCTCCGGAAGGAACTATTGCCAGTGTACCGCTCCCGTCTAATTCTTCAATCAGTTCACCCAAACTCAAAGAGGTCGACTCGAGGATAGCCCTTACAAAATGCGCATGCGTATGGTCGCCGTTTGCCCCTGTAAAACCTTTTAACCCCTCATATTCATCTGTAGAAGGTTTCGCAACCACTCCTTCACATCCCGGCGCCACTCCCTCTGCCATTGCAAGTAGTGCATGGATTGAAAATTCGGGAGCATGGTTCAATTGATACCAATCTAAAGCCGTTGCCCCGTTGGTATTGAACGCCATCTGAAAATAGTGGTTATCATCCAATCCCCGCGCAATATTCACGCCAACCCTTGGGTTGTATTCTTTTTGATAATTCACGCAAGCCAATACAGTACCTGTGGATTCACTGATATTCCCCGAATAGGGAATTCCGGCACCAATGGCCACCATATGATGGTCTAATCCACCCGAAAATATCATAATGCCGGGAGGTAAACCCGCTAATTCGACCGCTTTTTCAGTAAGACTTCCAACAAAGCTTCCCACATTTGAAAGGGTCGATAATTGCTTTTTATCAATACCAAAAGTATCCAGTGCATCCTGCCACCATTCCCCTTTCTGCACATCGAGTAGTCCCGTCATGGATGAGGTACTCATATCACTTACAAGATTTCCAGTAAGCATAAACACCAGATAATCCGATATCGACATGATACGTCGCACCTTCTCCCAGACATTAGGTTGCTGACGCTGGAACCAATCAACTTTAGAAATAAGGGAATGCCGGCCAGGAGAAATGCCTAATCCTGTTCGATATAAAAAATCTCTCTCCGATACCAACTCCTTCAATCGCACAGATTCTTCTTCCACCCTCTGATCACTCCAGAGGATAAGTGGTGTCAAAGGATGATCGAACTCATCCAGCAAAATAAAACTATTGGCCTGGGAAGAATAAGAAAGAGCATCTATCTGCTTTGGAAATATATTTGCCTCTTTCACCGCATCCCCTATACAACAGGTGAGTGTTTCCCGGAAAACAGCCACATCCAGTTCACAGGTATTTCCACCGGGGGTATTCTTTCTTACCGGATGCCTGCCTAATCCATAAAGCTTTCCGGTTTCATCAAATATTCCCGCTTTGAAGAAACTCGTACCTAAGTCTATTCCCAGAAAAAAACTCATTTATCCAGTTGTGCAATTAGCTTTGTCGTTTCTTTTATCAATATCTCTCCTGACCGGTAATCGAAAAAAGAATTCCCGGCTTCGTAAAAACCTTTATTCACAGCCTCCTTCGTAGTGATATACCCCTGCAGTTCCCCATTGGCATAAGTAATTAGTGCCGTATTCTTATGCAATTTCTTCAGCCTAAGCGCATATTCCACAAAAACTTCTCCCGGCCAGGCAACAAAACAGCAGTCGCCAATCCTGATCACCTGTATCTCTGCCGGCAGACAACGTTCATACACCTCATCCAATAAACCGGATTGGGCCTTTTTGGCAAGAAACAACAACTCTTCCGCCCCGAACCAATCCACTTCTGCCGTCCGGATCTCTTTCGGATTTGCCGCGGAATTTTTTAATTCTTCAAACCACCCCTTCACCCTGTCTCTGTGCTGTTCAGCCCATTCTACCTCAGGAAATGCACGCTTCGGTAAATCAATATGGGTATGCAAAGAGCGGATTGTCTGTTGCGATGAATAAATAAGCTTCTCCGTCAGTTGCGACAAGAAAGCATCTGCCACCATCGACCCGATTCGGCGGGCCTCTTCAAACGTATTCTCACGGGTGACATGACGGGGACTTTGATCTCCTGCCGCTCCCGTAAAATAGATGACGGGGCAATCCTTCCCTAACAGGTCCTGCTGTAGTTTTTCACGCACATAATATGGAAAATCGCTGCTGTAGAGTGTGGAGTCTTCATGCAGTATCGTGGGATGCATGCTGCATACCAACATCGATGCGATATATTCTCTGTTTTCGCGATTCCTGACAATCATGGCAGGCAGATCCATATCCTTGGGACCGGAAGGATCATGCCGGTTGGTTCCTACTCCCGTGGCATCACCTGTTACAAATCCAATTTCGGCAGGGACAGCACTTTCAATAGCCTGACATGCCGCTTTCACCGTTTGCGCCTCCATCTGTTTTACATAATCCACATCCACCTTAGGCACAACCGGATCACTTTCACTGATCACACACTCCACCGTCACCGGCCCGGAATGCGTATGGGTAGCGGCAATCATGATATTGGAAACAGGAACAGCCGTCTTTTCAAAAATAGCCTTTCTAATACGGGCTACCATATTTTTATCGACATAAATAATATCGTTGGATATAAATAAGACCTGCTCCTTCCCATCGGTCAGATATAAAGCCGAACTTAACAAAGGATCATGCGTTCCTCTGCTTATCCTCTCCACAAACGGATAACCGTGGAGGAAATGAGGTTTTTGGGGAGTAATATCCACAGTTGCAGCACCGGCTTTGAGGCTGTTAAATAGCATAAATCTATCATTTTAATGGCATAAAGCACACACGACACTAATATTTTATCAATGCCTTCAATTAGATACCAAAGTAAATGATTACTATTCTCTTTACGGTGAAATATACCGAATCACGACTGTTATTTTGCGCAATATAAACCGGCTGATATGCCAAATAAGATCAAATTGATCCGCTACAGAAAAAATTGATAAGGAGAAAATGAATTGTTTAATAAGATGTAGAGAAGAGAAGAGAAGAGAAGAGAAGAGAAGAGAAGAGAAGAGAACTAATTACTCCATTTTTTATCTATCAAGAAACAAAGCATCTCTTCTTCTATTATGAATAACCCCTATAATAACAATTTGTTTTTCAGGTTCATTTATATAAAAATGAATATTATATGGAAATACTTTAGTATGAGCGATACGCACTTCCCTATATCTAATAGCATATGCCGAAGGCATTTTAAGAACATTATCCAATGCTTCTTTCACTGCATAAATAAAACGTTCCCCCAAACCCTCCTGCTGTTCGTCATACCATTGTTTTGCAACTAAGATATCATTTCGAACCTCATCGAGATAAAAAGCTTGATATCTCTTTTTTCTCATCATTTTCGAAAAAGTTCCTCAACTGGATGTAAACGTTCGGGATAATTTTTGACCAATTTCAAACGTTCGTCAATAAAATCTTTTTCCCATTGAGGAATATCAGTATCGATATTATCGATGTCAGGGTAATGTCGTTTCACCTGCTCCCAATCATTCATTGGAATAAAAACACCTGCCGGATTTCCTCGTTCATCTTTTACTATCTGTGCTTGCAACATACTCATTTAATTTTGGGTTACTCCACAAATGTACATAAAAGTCTCGACATATACACAGACCCATAAAAATTGACAAACAAATTTATAGAAGAAATGTACAAATAAAAGGCGAATTATAGAGAATAGAATCCGTTTTATTTCTTAACAAACATATTTGTTCACAAATAATCGGATACTATTTTTTTTGTTACGGCTGTCAACATTTTAATCCCAACCCCGAGGGATCTCCTCGGGTTCATGCTCCTATTTTAGTCTAATACCCCTTTGACCAGTCTATCTCAATATTTTGAGCGATTGTCTCAGAAACATACACATCTGTGGTCAATGTCTGCAAGATGGATTCGGGCACTAACGGTGTGACCGGGCCATGCAATACAAGACGGGAGATAAAGCGCTGCCAGGCGGTGGTGGTCCCGTGTACCGTAATAGCATGGACATCCATGCGATGCTTCGATTTTATT
>JBAYRG010000213.1:0-5684 GCA_041676805.1 Proteiniphilum sp. | reverse complement strand
GCAACCGAACAGCGTGCATACAACTACCTGCCCGAATCAATTGCCGCCTTCCCCCAGGGAAGGGAGATGATGCTGATACTGAAGAAAAACGGCTTTACTAACATTCGGTTAAGAAGGTATACGCTTGGAATTACGACACTCTACCTCGCAGAAAAACCCTTTAATTGATGTGATGATCCCGACAAGTCGAAACAAGTAGTGGTGATGAGACAAAAACCATTAATCACCAAATCGTTAAATTATCAAATCAAACAAATGAACAGATACGGTCTCATCGGCTTTCCCTTAAAACACTCTTTCTCGGCGGAATTCTTCGCTGAGAAATTTCGTCGTGAGAATATTGATGCGGAATACCTTAATTTCGAGATCGAAGATATTCAAGAAATTCGTCATATTATCCTGTTCAATCAAAAACTGAAAGGGTTAAATGTAACCATTCCTTACAAAGAACAGGTGATCCCCTTCCTGGATGAAATTTCACCGGAAGCACAAAAGATTGGAGCGGTGAACGTAATCAAAATGGAGAGAAGAGAGGGTGATTTCTATTTTTATAAACTCACAGGCTATAACACCGATTACATAGGTTTCAAGCAGTCACTTGCACCGCTCATCAACCCCGCATCCCATAAAAAAGCGTTGATACTGGGTACCGGTGGCGCATCGAAGGCAGTCGCCCAGGCACTTACCGATATGCAAATCGATTGGAGATACGTGTCGCGTACTCCCAGCGCCGGCAGGTTCACCTATACCGACCTTTCCCCGGAGATCATCTCTGACTACACATTGATTGTAAATGCCTCTCCGGTAGGCACCTTTCCCGAAGTAGACCATTGCCCCGACATACCCTATGAACTCCTTACCCCTCACCATCTGCTGTACGATTTGATTTACAATCCCGAAGAGACCTTATTTCTGCAAAAAGGAAAGGCACAGGGAGCCACCATCAAGAATGGCAGGGAGATGCTCCAACTTCAAGCACTGGCAGCATGGGAGATATGGCAAAAATAATCACCCCCTTACTTATCTCAGTAAAGGGGCGATCGGGTCCTTAATCATTGTATCAAGAAGAATATGTTAACTAAGAAATATATAGAGGTGCGATAGTGTAGTTTGTTTTCTTACAATGACATCAGGTTTTCTGTTTCTTCTCCAATCCTTTCGGTTCTTCGCTGATAATTATATATCAAATCGAATACCAAATAAAATCAGAAACCAAAAAAGTCAAATAAATAGCTAATAACAAACAAATTAACACTATATCGCCACAATCTTATCAAATATTCTTATTGTGGAAAAATGTGGAAACTGTAGAAAAATTCCACAACAAGGATATACAATTCCACAATTCCCCCCATTCAGAGGTGCCTCAAAAAAAGTCCTCAGAAAAAATCAAACGAGCTTGGTTTTTCTTCCGGCTTTTGTATATTTGTAGAATCTAAGATGCGCTTTAGGCAGGTCATTGATCCCTTTTAAGTGGATCTAAACATTGGACGAATGGAGAAAAGAAGATCACCGGAACAAAGAGTCAGGATAAAAATAGGGTTGATATTCCTTGTGGTTATTCTCTATTTTACCGGACTATTCGTCTATTCTTATTCCCTTAAAAAAAATATTGACCTTCAAAAAGCGGAAATGGACAACTCATATACCGTCTTAAGCCAAAGCAACCGGCTCATTGTCTCTATACAACAGGCACAGGACGTGTTAAACATGTATCTCTCCTCTCCCCGACGTCTGTTTCAGCAACAATACGATTCCATCTCATCCGACATATCCATACAGATACAAAAGATAAAAGAGATGAAGCCGGAGAAGGAGCAGGATCTCCTCTTACAAGATATTGACTCTTTATTGTTAGAAAAAAACAAGATTGTACGTCGGCTGACCGGACTCTTCAGATCTCAAAACCCGCTGACAGAACTGGACCAGAAGATCAACAGTTACGATGAGATCATTCAGGATTCGGTCATCGTGACCACCAGTACCGATACGACAAGGGTAGAGCTGGAAAAACAGAAAAAAGGATTCTGGAACCGGGTGAGAGATGTTTTTAATCCCGAACACACACCCGACACAGCCATCAATATTACACGGGTAGAACAGGAAGCGCGATCAATCTCAAGAGTAGATACCGCACTCTACACCGATCTGAAAAATATAGCGGAGGAAGCCTCCCGCTCCTACTCCTCCCGCATACGAGGTATCGAGCGGGAGGTACGTGAGCTTTTGGTTGCCGAACAAAACATCTCACTCCATATTTCCCAGCTCACCAACGACTTCTACAACGAAACTATCCGGATTGCGTGGAGTGGCACCGAAAACAGCGAGGAGCTCACCCAAAGAATTTTCCGGTTTGCCATTGTAGTCGGCGCACTCTCTATTTTTTTTATTCTTATCACTATCTTTTTCATTATCGATGATCTAAACAAAGGTCAAAAAGCACGGGCGGATCTGGTAAGAGAAAAACAACTTACGGAGGAACTGATCGAAAGCCGCCATAGATTATTGTTATCGGTATCTCACGACGTCAAAACACCCCTCAGCTCCATGATGGGATATATGGAGTTGTGGGATTCGGAAGAGAATGATGAAGATAAAAAACGACAACTACAGTCCGCCCGAAGTTCGGGAAAACACATCCTGAATATGCTGACCAATCTGCTTGAGTTCTCGCGTCTGCAACAGAATTCAGCCAAGTTATATTATAGCCAATTCAACCTTATTGAGATGATGAATGGTATCATCAGCATGTTTCAACCTTTGACAGAAGAAAAATCGCTGAGCCTGACATTTGAAAACCGGACTTCATCACTATTGTATATTGAGACAGATCACACACTTCTCAAACAGATGCTTACCAATGTAGTTTCCAACGCCATAAAATATACGCTGCGGGGCGGTATCACCGTCCGGTTGGAGGATCAAGGGCAACTGGTCTTTACTGTCATTGACAGTGGTATAGGGATGGACGCCAATGAGCTCCCGGAGATATTCAAACCTTTTTCCCGGATGCAAAATCCGTTGAAGACCGAAGGGAGTGGTTTCGGCATGTATGTCACAAAGGGATTGGTAGAGCTGCTTAAAGGAAATATAGAGGTGACATCGAAGAAAGGAAGGGGGAGCTCCGTCGTAATCACCCTTCCACTCCGGCGGCTATCAGATATGGCTGTCAATGGAGAGGGCAATCCTGAGCTGTCCGGGAGTGACAAGACGGCTCCGTCTGATATTCCTTTCAAAAAAATACTCCTCTTCGAAGATGACCTCTCATTGGGGAATATGATCAGGGAATATCTCGCGCGCAACGGATATAAAGCAGCGTTATGCAATCATCCTGACGACGTCGACGGATTTCTGAAAGAGATCTCCCAATTTGATATCGTATTCACCGACATGCATATGAGCCAGATAACCGGAACAGATATTCTCCGCAAGATCCGGGAGAAAGAGAACCGAATACCGGTCTGGTTGATGACGGCACATGACGACTATACTACAGAAAGGGCATTATCGGAAGGGTTCTCCGGCTTAGTCAGAAAGCCAATCAACATGAGCCGGTTTACAGATATCCTGTCGAAGGGGGAAAAAATCCAATTTCCCCAACTTTCCACTCTTTTTCAAGGAGATGAAGAGGCTATCAAAGATATCCTGACCGGTTTTGTCGATTCGGCCAATAAAGACATGGATACCCTGGAATCTTATATTGAACAGGAAGCGTTTGAGAAAGCACAACAACTGGCCCACAGAATCTATCCTTTCTTTAACCAACTCGACGCCGGTCATCTTTGCGTTGTTTTACACAAAATGGATAGGTTGAGAGGGGAAGGCGAATCAGCCTATCCCAACTGGAAAGAAGAGTTGTTAAAAACAATTGAAGAGATTAGAAAATTCAGTGTCGATATCCGTGAAAACTACCTGTCATGAACATTACCCAGAGTGTGTTGGCCCGATATCTATAAGTCGATATTATATTGATGCATCTTATTATAGAGTGTTTTCCGGTCGATCTGAAGCAGAATAGCTGCTTTGGTCTTGTTCCCTTTCACTTGCTCCAACGCTTTCAATATCTTTTCTTTTTCTTCCTTCGGTTCCGCGACCAGTGAGAGATCTACTTTCGGAAACAGCTCCTCTTTTTTCGTGGTGAGCACTGGTAAACTATCAGGAGTAATAGTGTCGCCCCTTGTAAAAAGCACCGCGCGGCGGATCACATTGCGCAGTTCCCTCAGGTTACCAGGCCAGGAATAACTATTCAATACCGACAATGCTTCCGGAGAAATGACCTCCACCTCCCTGCCGAGTTCCCTATTGGCTTCTTCCCTGAAGTGATCGGCATAAGAGGGGATGTCTTCCACACATTCCCGCAACGAGGGCACCCTGATCATAAACTCGTTCAGCCGATGATAGAGATCTTCCCTGAAATTCCCGTCACCAATCGCTTTCTCCAGATTTCCATTGGTAGCGGTAAGAATACGCACGTCTACATCCAGATCCGTAGAAGTACCTACCGGCCTTACCCTCTTCTCCTGCAGGGTGCGTAACAGTTGCATTTGCACGCCATAAGGCAGATTGCCCACCTCATCAAGAAACAGGGTGCCACCATGCGCCTCCCTGAAAAATCCGGTCTTATCTTCTATCGCGGAGGTAAACGACCCTTTCTTATGCCCAAAAAGTTCACTTGGAGCCAATTCGATAGACAAGCTGCCACAATCTACAGCAATAAAAGGGGCATCGCCCCGGTTACTACGGGTATGGATCAGGCGGGCCACATGCTCCTTTCCGGTACCGCTTTCACCTATAATCATCACTGCCATCTGGGTGGGGGCTACCAAATCGATATGGTCATACATCTGGACGGAGGGTTTACTTTGTCCCTCCACAAATTCTCTGCGCCGAACAGGGGATTTTTTCTCAGTCAATTTTTTTTCAGGCAAGCGGTTATCTTTCCGTCGCATTTCAAAAACGGCTTCAATCTTCCTCGCAAGGATATCGGGATTGATGGGTTTTTCCAGGAAATCGAATGCCCCCAATTTAATGGCCGACACGGCCGTCTGGACTTCACCGTAACCGGTCATGATAATTACAGGTATCGACAGACGTGCTTCGTTCAACCAATTTAGCAGCATAATACCGTCGCCATCAGGCAGACGCAGGTCGGAGAGGATTATCTGATAAAGATCCGATTGAGAAAGCGCCTCCCGGGCCGCCATCATGCCCGAGCACAGTGTGACCGAAAATCCATTCCGTTCGAACCATTTCTGAAGCATAGCCCCAAAAGAACGATCATCCTCTACTATCAGTATTCTTTTGCTATTCACCTCTCCAACCGGTTATGGTGTAAAGATAGTGGTTTTTCAAAAAAAATCAACTAATTTTGATGTCAAAAAACCACATTCTATATGAACGATCTACCATCACATGAAGCCGGATCAAGGTTAAAGAGGTTACAGCAAACTATCACAGAGATGCAATCAGATGCTTGTATCATCACTTCATCTGTCAATCAATACTGGCTCTGTGGATTTATTTTCGACGGATTTATTTTCCTGTTTCCGGAAGGAGAGCCCATCCTATTTGTAAAACGCCCTTTCAACATCAGGGACGAGCGGGCAAAACAGATCCGTAAACCGGAACAGATCCCCGATATGTTGAGGGAAAACGGCAAACCTTTACCTGAACGTATCCTGATT
>JBAYRG010000212.1:0-5684 GCA_041676805.1 Proteiniphilum sp. | reverse complement strand
GCCGGAAACTACCTGTTGCAAAGTTCCTTAAAAGCGCACCATTGACAGTTTTTACTGTTTTTTGTCTGAGTAAACGGGATTTCCGGATTGAAAATTTCCGTGAGGCAATGGTTGAACAGCGACAGGAACTCATCCATAAAAATGGAGATATCAGATATGGGACGTTTGTTGCAGGTGACAGCCGGTGAAGGATCACCAAAAATGGAACGCAGGTAATAAATGGCGGGCGTTAACCGGACATTTGGATTTTCCTGAGTGTAAAACAACGCATAGACAAAGAGCTGAAGGATCTGATAGGGCCGGTTCGGTTTCGATCCGTCAAATAGATCGATGACCTGTTTAAAATCGGTTGTTCCTATTCCGGTCTTATAGTCTATGATACGGTAGCTATCCCCCACTCTGTCGATCCGGTCTATAATCCCCTTGAAGTTCACCGAGAGCTTATCATCCACACGATAGAGCGCCCGAAAACGGTATTCCGCCCCGACAAATTCAAAAGGAGTAAACTGTTTGTCCGTTTCCAGGGTTTGCTTCACATAACTCCGCAAAATCTCTCCAATCAAGTAATGCTGTCCCAACAACGGGCGGGAATCCTCCTTTTGTTTGAAATAACAGTCGGCAAATGCTTTCTCAAGATGTTTCGTCAGCAAGGCATCATCTTTGGCTAACGACGTCAGTACATCGGGGGTCACTATTTTGGATTGATAACGGCTGTATATCGTCTCCATCATTTTATGGAAGATCGAGCCGAACAGATCAGACTCTATGGACTCTCTCACTTCATCCTCCTCGTAAAGCCCTTCCACCGCGGTAAAGTAAAATTGCAGGGGACAATTGATATAGTTGTTGACCAGCGATGCCGACAGAAAGGAGTCACCTCCCTGCCTGAAAGCGTCTAACTTGCGTAACACTTCCGCTGTCTTAGTCACCGATACCGGCGAGATCTCAGGCGCTGCCACATCATAGGCCACCACCCGTTCCGAAATATCAAAATAATCGGGATAAAGATATTTCAACTGGTAAAAATAACGGCTCACTTCACCCGTCTGCATATCCTCCGTACGGGTATCATAGAGCATAAATACCCTCTTTGCCCGGCTGATCATCCGGTAAAAATGATAGGCATAAATACTGTCCTGGTGTTCGTATACCGGTAGTCCGAACCCTTTCCGCAAGGTAAACGGAATAAAGGAGTTCAGCGGCTCTTTCAAGGGGAAAACGCCCTCATTCATTGAAAGGATGATCAGGTTCTCAAAATCGATCACACGTGTTTCCAACACCCCCATCACCTGCAGACCGGAGAGCGGCTCGCCACTGAATGCCACGCTGATGGAATGCGTCAGTTTTTTCAATAGTCGGAAGCAGGTCTCCAACGACATGTTTCTTGCATCACGAAGCCTATCCTGCAAACGGGTCACAGTCTTATGATACTGTACGATAAATTCCCGTTCCAGGTCTATCGCACGAGTGCCATGCTCCTTATCTCCGCCTCCACCGGCATCCATCTCTTGTTCCGTACCGCCCCGGCATGAACTGTCTCCAGTCTCTTTCTTGCCATATTTCTCGTCTGTCAGACTCCCATAGATAAAAGTGAGAATATCTTTTATATATTCAAAAATATCATGCCACTTGGTGATTGGGCGAAAAATCAACAGAAACAGGGGATGCGGAGGGAATTCCGCTTCCGACACAACGATACGGTTATAGGTGAGGATATATGTTTTTATCGCCTCAGCCTCTTCCCTGGCCGATGCATATATGAAGGGATGATTCAGGA
Organism: Proteiniphilum sp.; assembly: GCA_041676805.1. GTDB lineage: Bacteria > Bacteroidota > Bacteroidia > Bacteroidales > Dysgonomonadaceae > Proteiniphilum. The sequence goes on along the minus strand of JBAYRG010000212.1, from coordinate 3,907 downwards.
TCGACAACACATTCCGGTGATAGAACATCATTTCTCCGGCCGATTCGCGTATGTTTCGCTGCAGGACGCCAATATGTTCCATCAGCGCCGAAATGGACGAATAAGAGAGACCGTAACCCATAGTCACGTTTATCTTCCCGATCTTTTCAGGAATGGAATAAAGCAGCGGCAATAACAGCCGTTCATCCGGCAGCACGACAGCCGTATCGATCGCCTCGTCCGGATTAGGAATAGCACCCGAGTCAATTAACCGGGATAGAATCTGTGAAACATGTTTCGCCTGCCCTACTCCGGAAGGAATACCAATCACCTCTATGCTTGTTTTCTCTTGCTGTCCGGAACCTATTTTCTTCAAATCTCCTCCCGGATTGTTCAAAAATTCCTCCCCTACGCCATCATTATTCTGCAGAATAAATTTCGACGGGAATCTCTGCAGGTTTTCTTTTACCCATAACGAAGCCCGATTTTGGGAGTCACGCACCTGGGGAGAGTCATAATCCCAATAGAAATCGGCGATCCCCCGGTTTCTCATGTTTTCGAGTAGCACAGTCTCTGCCGGAGTCAACGCATTTAGTCCGACAAAGATATAATTGGACGATTGCGGATCTCCTTGTTTCTCCCATCCCTCCGGAATTCCCTCTCCACCCAAACCAACCTGGTTTCCCGTGAAATCCAATTTCCCTGCCTTGGCGCGCTCCGCCACCTCGCGGAACATCATCCCTTCATAGGCGACTCCTTTTTCTTGTAATTCCGTACGGAAAGCAGAATAGAGCTCATACAATATCTGCCAAGTCTCCTGGAACTTTTTCTTGGTCTGGCTCTCCCCTACCGGCATGAAATTGGTCCAGAAGCGACGGATAGCCTCCTTTTGTTTTTCCGTCAGATGGGTCAAGTCATCATCCATCGACCTGAAGTCATGTACATTGCGAAATAGCTGTTTGGCATCCGCCATATATTTATCCACATCGTTGAAATCGTTTAGCAGCATCTCCCCCCAATAGAGGAAATCGTCGAACGACTCATCGGAACCGCTGATCTTCCCAAAATGATCGTAGAGTATCACCAACATTTCAATTTTATCAGCGAGGAGGTAGGAAGAAAGAGAAGAAAAAAGTTCCTGGATAGTGATTACAGAAGGAGAAAAAAGCGGCTTACCGGCAATCTCTGCAAGGTATTTTTGGAAGAAGAAACCGGCGCGCCGGTTGGGAAACACAAACGTATGCCGGTACAGCCCGTTGCCGTATCGCGCATAAAAAACTTCCGCTATCTTATACAGGAATGGGGTCATATAAGGTTAACCTCAATAATAGCTATTACTTTGTTTTTACTCATACAATAATCTCCTTTCTCACACAAAACTACACAATTTATTTTGTAACAGAAAACATTTATTTTTTTGTTTTCTACGAATATATTTCTTTTTTACTTTATTTTTTCATTATTTTGTACAACCGTTCACTAAAGTTAGACTGTTCTTCGCTATGGCATAGTCCAAGTGACCTTGCTCTTTGTCCACTTAGCTTAACAAAAAACGTTCCATTGAAATCTCAAAAGAGAATGATCCAATTTTCAAATATTGCGTATACATACAACGAATATCTGGATAGCCTCTATTCGTATGCCTTGCATTTGGGTTTCGATGAGCAGACCGCGATGGACGCTATTCACGATATCTTCTATAAATTGTGTATCCATCATTCCTCTCTGAATGAGATAGACAATCTGAAATCTTATCTCTTCAGATCGTTAAGAAACAGGCTGATAGATATAAAAAGGACCAACAGGGAGGATACTACACCCTTCACCAGCCAGTATGACGTACAAGAAGCGCTCTCTTTTCAGCTATATGTAACCGTAGAGGATGAACTGATCATGGAAGAAGATGCAAAGGAGATCCGCCTAAAGGTGGAGAAGGTACTGAACCAACTAACCGACCGCCAACGGGAAATTGTCTATCTGCGTTATATCAAGGAACAGAGTTACGAGGAAATTGCAGAGATCATGCAAATCTCGGTGGCCGCTTGCCGCAACCTGATCAGTAAGTCAATCAACAGACTGAAAGAATCTTCACTATCAATAGTCTTCCTTCTATTTATAATAAAGTGAATGTTTGAATTGATCAGCAGAGTTATCATTTTATTTTGTATATTTGTCATTCCGAGGTAAAAAAATGGAAGGAGAGTAATAATATGAACAGTACTTCATACTTAAAAAAAAAAATTGATCTCACGCATAAAGAGTTCAAATAATGAACCTTTTTTAAAAGCATTACAGACATTATTCGATAATACTGAACGGGAGTTGTATGTATTAAATGATGCCCAAAAACAAGCAATTGAGACGGGACGTAAGGATATTGAAAATGGAAACTACAAATACCATGAACAGGTAATGGAAGAGATATTATCGTCAGAATCCCAAGAATAGAATTGATAAATAGAATACCTTAAAACACACCCTTTAGTTAAATTTCGTCCAAATTTAATTTTTCTTTTAAAAAGTGATGATATTCTCAATGGATGTTCGTCTTATAATATAAACATCCCGTAAAAGAAGCAAAAAGTTTTTCGACAAACATTTATGCAATTAAAAACAGACAATAATAACTTTATCCGGTTTCTGAAAGACGAAAAGTTCATCGAATGGAAATTATCCCCTACAGATGAACTGGACAGTTATTGGGATGAATACCTGCAACAACATCTTACTGAAAAGGATGACATCTTACTGGCAGAGAAACATTTTAAACATATAAATATATCATCGTTAAAAATGCTGCCAGAAAAGAGACAAGAGGCAATCCATCGTTTGGAACAATCACTCAACAGCTATAACCGCAAACGCAAGATACATCGTTTCTCCTATATTGCTGCTGCTTGTGCTGCCGCGTTAGTTTTATCGGTATTATATATCCATAAAGAGATAAACCGCAACAATGAGGAAATGATAGCTTCTTCAGACTATATTGTGGGAAATGAACTGGAATCGGAAGATATTCTATTTATTACCGGCAATGAAACTGCTTCTTTTCAAAGCAATGTGGAGATAGCAATAGATGGGAGCGAAACTGCACTAATAAAGAGGGAAGATGCGGAAACCGAGGAAATCTACATTGTGCAACACACCATGAATAGGTTGATCGTACCTTATGGAAAAAGATCCAAAGTTGTTTTGTCTGATGGGACCCAAGTATGGCTAAATTCCGGATCTACACTGGAATTCCCCTCCGCTTTTACAGGAGATACCCGAGAAATAGACCTTTCAGGAGAGATGTATATAGAAGTAGCACCCGACAATGACAAACCACTCTATGTGCATACATATGGTTACGACATAAAAGTGTACGGCACCAAGTTCAATGTATCCTCCTATTCCAATTCATCTTCGTCGGTTGTGCTGATTGAAGGAAGTGTAGGTTTACAATCCAACGAACATGAATTACGATTATCGCCTAATGAGCAAGCCATTTACTCTGAAAACGGCATTTTTCACACCCAAGAAGTGGATGTAGCATCATTTATCAGTTGGAAAGATGGATATCTCACCTTTGAAGATACTCCTGTAATCGAAGCACTCAAACAGATAGAAAGATATTATAATCTGTCGTTCAATTATGGTGATGACGTTTCTTTCCAGGGACTTACATGCACCGGAAAGATTATTTTATCCGACAATCTGGACAATGTGATGATGGCTTTAACACTCATCTCGGGCACTAAATATAAAAAAGAGGAAAAACTAATATATATTTATAAGAATTAATAAACCATTAAAAAAATGATATGCCTATGGATAAATAAAAGGAAAAGGAAAAGGAAAAAGGAACAGTGAAAAATTATAATAAATCTGTCAACTGGTAGAAAAAAGTCGAACGGTATTCGCACTACCGTCCGACTGAAATAATTCT
>JBAYRG010000211.1:0-5692 GCA_041676805.1 Proteiniphilum sp. | reverse complement strand
GCAGATTCAAGTAGCAAGTGCAACACTACTCAAAATATTTGTAAAACTCAAATCTGGATGTATTAAACTCTAATTTTTTCCTGACTCTCCGGTTTAATTTATACTGAATTTTCTTTATTCTTTTATCTGAATAATCCTTAAAATAAGCTCCTCTGGGGATATATTGACGTATTAGTTTATTTCCGTTCTCGATGGCACCTTTCTGTCATGAACAATATGGATCCGTAAAATAAACCGACACTTCCAGCCTTTCCATTATCAATTCATGGGACACGAATTCCGATCCGTTATCCGTCGTGATAGTTTTTAACCTGTCTTTAAAAGACAACAACATTTTAAAAACTTCCCCCGCTACTTCCGTGGAAGATCTTCCCTTTGGCAACTTTTTAATCATCAGATAATTTGTTTTTCTTTTCGTTATTGTCAGTATGGACTCCGATTGGTTCTCCCCGATTATCGTATCTATTTCAAAGTCTCCGAATCGGCTCCCATTCGCCTCTTGCCGTTTTGTAAACTTACATAAATCGCATACCTTTGCTCAGAAGTCAACTGTTTGTAAGTTCTCATAGACAGCATAATAGTTAGTTTTAGGGAGACTCCGGTCTCCTTTCTTGTTAAATAATGTTGTTGGTTGACTCTCTTTGGGGGCCGCGCGCGCCCAGCCGTTATGCAAACTCTGCGGTGTTTTTCATGATTTTATAAAGAAAAAACGTATGGACAAAACCGACAAAGTATTGCACTTCTAAGTTGAACTTAGAATGTTGTGAAGTAGTGCCAATAATTGGCAATTAGTAATTAGTAATTAGTCATTGGTAATTATCACCTAAACATACATTCCTGCAATAATATTCGCATATTTTTCCAGAATCGCTTTTCGTCGCAGTTTGAGTGTATTGGTCAGCTCCCCTTTTTCCATACTGAACGGTTCAGGCAGCAGGACAAAGCGTTTAATTTTTTCATAGGAGGTGAACTGTGCCTGCAATAGTTCTATCCGGCCGAAAATAAAAGCATTGATCTTGGGGTTGTTCACCAGCTCTTCTGTCGAGTCGAACGGAATACCCTGTTCAAGAGCATATCCTTTGAGCACTTCATAGTTGGGAACAATCAACGCGCTTACAAATTTCCGCTCGTCACCAATCACAGCTACCTGATCAACATATTTGTCTTCACTAATACGCGTTTCAATCATTTGTGGTGCAATATATTTTCCATTGGAAGTCTTATAAAGATCTTTGATCCGATCAGTGAGGATAATTTCATTATTGTCCGTAAGCGAACCCGCATCTCCTGTCCTGAAATAGCCATCCCCGGTAAAAGCAGCCTTTGTTGCCTCCGGCTTATTATAATAACCGCACGTTACTGTCGCCCCTTTTACCAATATCTCATTATTCTCCCCTATCTTCACATCCACATCAGGCATCACTTTTCCCACTGTACCTATGCGGAATCCTTTCGCCGGAAAGCAACTCACGGTGGCGGTAGTTTCGGTAAGGCCGTAACCATAGATCAAATGCACATCTATACTTTGCATAAATTCGTTGATGGTATCCGACAAAGGTGCTCCGGCCACAGGAAAGAAATTGCCCCGGTCAATACCCACTACCCGCTTTACCAGATAAAAAACAGTATGCCTATAAAGAAAAAATTTCAGACGGTTGGCTATCGGCGGCCTCTTCCCTTCGTTCACAAAGTCCAGATTATGCCGACGTCCTGTCTTCACAGCATCGGTAAACAACCATTTCATGATTCCCGATGCGTTGTCCATTTTCTCTTTTACACCATCATACACCTTTTCCCAGAAACGGGGGACATTACTCATCAGCGTAGGACGAACCTGTTTGATAGTCTCCCTGATTTCACCGGGTTCCCTGTTCACCGCAACCGTTATTCCCCGGTAGAGGCAAAAATAACTCCAAGCCTTTTCAAAGATATGCGTAAGAGGAAGAAAACACATCGAAAGGTCTTTTTCCGACAAATTAGTCAGCCGGATATCATGGATCCTGAATATTTCCGAGAAATTGGTATGTGTCAACATTACCCCCTTGGGTTCACCGGTAGTACCCGAAGTATAAATAATGGTGGCCAAATCATTATTATTGGGCTGCATCAATCGGGCATTCACCAATGCCAACGATTCAGAGTTATCTCCCGTAGTAATGAAATCATCAAAGTAGTCTGATGTTTGGTCATCAGGCCTCAACACCACACCCCTGTCAAAGACAATTAACTTTTCAAGAAACTGGCTCTCCTGCTGCACCTTATATGCGTTATTATACTGGAATTGTTCACCCACAAAAAGAAGTTTTATCCGGGCATCATTTACAATATAACTCACCTGCTGCGGCGATGAGGTAGCGTACATCGGCACCGTCACCGCCTTGTTGGCATACACCGCAAAATCAGTCATCAGGTATTTCTCCATATTTTGGGAATATATCCCGACATTATCTCCCGGTTTCAATGCCATCTCAGCCAAAGCCTGAGCGACTTTCATAACCTTATCAGAGAGATCGTTCCATGACAAATGCAACCATTTGCCAGCCGGGTCCTGATACATGACCGCCGTTTTCTTTCCATATTTTTGAGCCTGCTCGTGGATGAGTCCACCTAAATGAGAATTTACCATTGTCTTCAATTTCATTAGTCGTTTTGAGTCGCCTTCGCTCCTCGATTTTCAATTCTCGCAACGGCATAATGCAAACAAGTTTGTCTTCTGCTCGTATTGCTTAACGAAAACGTTCCGTTTAATTCATTCAAAAATACACCTTTCTTCCGATTATTCACCAAAATAATCTGTTTTTTTTACTTAACAATCTAAAAACTCGAAGATTAATTAACTACACTTAACGAGTTTTTTTGACCAAAAATAAAAGTGACCCATTATCTTTGCATTGTTATGAAAAGACTTGTCATTATATCCCTTACACTATTAACAACTCTTTTACCCACCGGGGCAAAAGCACAGGGGTATTATGCAGCCCATATAAGCCCTGAGTCAGACATACCGGTATCCACTATCTTTTTAATGCCGAATGTGTATCCTGCCGTTTTATTAGAGGGTGATACCGTGGCCTGCATGTGGTTGAAGGATTTTATCAAGTACTCTCCTCTCACTTTTCGTAATAACAAGGATCAGATGGCCTATACAAGACTGGTGCGTGATGTAAAGAAAACGCTTCCCTATGCCAAAGAGATTGCTATCATTATAATGGAAACATATGAATATATGGAAACGCTACCTAATGATAAGGAGCGGCAAAAACACCTGAACCGGATGGAAAAACACCTAAAGGATCAATACACCCCGAAAATGAAGAAGCTCACCCGATCACAAGGACAGCTATTAATGAAATTAGTCGATCGGGAGACCAACTCCTCTTCCTATCATATTGTAGATGCTTTTATGGGGAGTGCCAAAGCATTTTTTTATAATGCCTTTGCAAGCATGTTTGGCAACAGCCTCAAAATTCGTTATAACCCCTATGGAGAAGACCGCATAACCGAACGTGTCTGTATACTCGTAGAACAGGGAGCGATATAATAGTAATAGACCCGGAATTCAAGAACCAACCATCCCAGAACGTTTTCTCCGTTCAAAAAATAATTTGCAATTTATCACCTCTCCATTTTTCCACTTTTTCACTTTCCCACATTAAATCACTATCTTTGTAGCGTTTTCCATATCCTCCTGACAGTTATATGGAACATTTTCAATTTATATCTGTCTGTTTCATCTGATTTATGAGAATAGAATTTCTACAGGATTTTCAACCTGCATTTTTTCAATCATTAAAAACCTACAACAAAGAAAAATTCTTTGCCGACTTGATGTCGGGATTGATTGTGGGTGTGGTAGCATTGCCACTGGCCATTGCTTTTGGGATTGCATCGGGAGTTCCACCGGAGAAAGGGATATATACGGCCATCATTGCCGGATTCATCATCTCGTTCCTGGGCGGCAGTAAAGTACAGGTCGGCGGTCCTACCGGCGCCTTCATCGTAATTGTCTATGGCATCGTAGAGCAATACGGGGTACAAGGGCTTGCCATCGCGACCGTAGTTGCCGGCGTAATGCTTATGGCGATGGGATTTCTAAAACTGGGAGCAGTCATCAAGTTTATCCCTTATCCTATTGTGATCGGTTTTACGAGCGGTATCGCCCTGACCATCTTCTCGACACAGATCAAAGATTTCTTCGGGCTTACCACACCGACGCTCCCTTCAGGATTCATTGAAAAATGGGCTATCTACCTACAGCATTTCAGTTCGATTAATTGGTGGGCAGCGCTCATTGCCCTGCTAAGCGTAGCCATTATCGTATTCACTCCCAAGATATCTAAAAAAGTACCGGGCTCACTTGTAGCACTTATCGTAATGACCTTGGCGGCCTATCTGATGAAAACTTATGGAGGCATCACAGGTATAGAAACTATTGGCGACAGGTTTGTCATCAATAACCAATTGCCGGAAATGAAGCAAATACCATTGAGTCTCGAAAGTATCCGGCTATTGTTTCCTGCCGCTTTCACCATTGCCATGCTGGGAGCGATCGAATCATTGTTATCGGCAACGGTAGCCGATGGGGCGACAGGGCAAAAGCACAACTCCAATATGGAGTTGGTCGCACAGGGTGCCGCCAATATCATCACCCCGTTCTTCGGTGGTATCCCCGCCACCGGAGCCATTGCCCGTACGATGACCAACATCAATAACGGCGGGAGGACACCTGTGGCAGGAATTATCCATGCCGTGGTACTCTTGTTGATTGTCCTGTTCCTGGGCGATCTCACCCGTCATATCCCCATGGCCTGCCTTGCAGGAGTGTTGGTGGTTGTGGCCTATAACATGAGCGAATGGCGAACATTCCTGTCACTTACCAGACAGTCGAGATCGACAATGGGTATCCTGATGACCACCTTTTTGCTCACTGTCATCTTCGACCTGACCATTGCCATAAGCGTTGGCCTGATACTCGCCATTTTCGGTTTTCTGAAGAGGATGAGTGAAAGTACCCAGGTATCACGCACTACCGGAAGTATTGATCTGGCAAAAGAGGTGGAATCCCATTCTGACGATATACAGGAGGAGGTGCTTGAGTTGCCCGATAGTGTGGAAGTCTATGAGATCGAAGGACCCTTTTTCTTTGGAGTAGCCAGTAAATTCGATGAGATCACACGTGAGTTGGGAGAGCATCACCATATTCGTATTATCCGTATGCGTAAGGTCCCTTTCATCGACTCAACCGGATTGAACAACCTCGAAATATTGTGCAAACGTTCAAAGAAAGAGAAGATACAAGTCATCCTCTCCGGTGTGAAAGACAATGTACGTGAAAGCATTGAAAAATCAGATATCCCACAGATTATCGGCAGTGAAAATATCTGCTCCAATATCCACCTGGCAGTAGAAAGAGCGCTGTTATTGGATGCCGAACAAAAACAGACCAGTAAAGGCTGACCCAATGGAGAACCAATCCTATCAACTCACCGATTGGTTGCCCACCACCAGGAAGGAATTAGATCTTCGGGGATGGGATCTGCCTGATGTGATCCTCTTTTCCGGTGATGCCTATATCGACCATCCTTCTTTTGGCACAGCAGTAATTGGTCGCCTGCTCGAAAGTGAAGGGCTACGCGTGGCGATTGTACCGCAGCCCAACTGGCGGGACGATCTTCGTGATTTCAAGAAACTG
>JBAYRG010000210.1:0-5703 GCA_041676805.1 Proteiniphilum sp. | reverse complement strand
TTTCTCCAAGTTCTCATTGGTACTATCGGTAGAACCATCGGTGATCCAATATATCTTTAGTTTATCCTTCGGATAATCGATTGACAAGCAATTTTCCATCTTCACATCCACCACCTTCTCCTCGTTATATGCCGAGATAAAAAGCGTGACTTCCGGTAAGACTTCAGGCAATTCAACCATTTTCAGAGGTATAAACCGTTCTTTTACCTTCACTGCAATCCAAAGGATTATCCCGTATCCGATATAGGTATAGAATACCAGGAACAGACAGAGGAAAAAGAAAAAAGAAATAATCGCGCTCATCTTATAACCAGTTAATAAAACTCAGGAAAGTTGGGAAATACAAAAGATATTTATTACTATGTATCAACCTCTTACCCTTTTATCGTTTACTTTATCTAATCCTTTTTTGAAGCCCTGACTTTGTTTCGGAATCCTTCAACATATTCACAAAATAAGAGGCGTCATTTCTATTGGACAAAGAGGAATTAGACTCATATTTTTCCACGAAATGAGTTGCATGCTCTACCAAGAATCGGCGACAATCGATATTCAGCATTATTCCGTCTTGATAGTTAGCATAAGATAATCCCGTTACCTTGTCATCTGAAGATATTGATTTTATTTGTTCCTCTTTTACCCCGGATAAGTTCAGCGTGACGGAAGGATAATAAAAATACTGTCTGGAAGGTAAGGAAATCTTCAATTTAATCTTGTCTCCACTTATCTCTTTTGTCATAGTGCCATGTATCCGGTAATAATTATATTCGTAATACTCTTCCAATGACGGAAACCAAACGGAATCATCCCCGTCTTTTCCATACTTGTCGTTTAACCAAACAAGGAATTCGGCAAAAGTAATGGCCGTGCCATGCACCCCTAAGTGAATGGCTTCTCGCTCTTCTTTATCTTTTTTTAATTGAATTTCTATTTGTGGAACAATATCATAAGGAGAATCATAAAAAATCCTATGCAATAAATGTCTATTTAAATCCGAATCCACTCTAAATGGGTACAAACGTTTTAACTCGGGATCTGCCGGCCCTGCATTTTGAGCCGTCATAATTTGAATAGGTGCATAATCGAGAGCCGCCCTGACATACGTTTTATTTCCATTTGGCTCTGCCAAAGTCTTACATCCTCTTCCAGCCAATTGATTCAATATAATTTGTAGTGATAGCTCATAATGCTTTCTAATAGAATCTTCCCTGTTAACCGCATCCGTCTTTACATCATGGAACGCAATACCTGTACCATACGCTAACATTTCAGACACATTATTCCAAGTTAATCCTGATTTCATGAAAAAACGGTAATAATCTTTTGTAAATCCTCTATTCACTTCCGTTTTCGCATCCATCCATTCCCATTCAGGAGCCAATGTTGTCGTAAAAGCAAACCGAACTTCCCGCCCTGTACCATCCGTACTTCCAAGGAGCTTATTGCGTAAGGAGGCATCAGGAGGTAAATCCCCCACATCAAGTTGTTCCGCGTTATAATAATAATTATTGGAGAGCGGCTTCCCGTTGATAACCGCCCATGTCGTACTATACGCTGCATGCATGCAATCATCTTGCGTAAGCATAAATAACCACGACTTATTATATTTTAAGGGAGGTATTTCCACAGCAATGTTTTCCAAATCAATTTTACCGACCATTTCCAGTGTTATTTCGGCTACAACATTTTGCACTTCATTTCCGTAAGGATATAAATATTTCACATATACATGCTCCTGACCCGTTTCTGCATCTCCTTGATACACATCTCTATCTATACATGATATTAGAAATAACAATGAGACCGAAAATAATAACCGATAATATGATCTTTCTCTCATGCCAAAAAATATTATTCAATTATAAATACAGAGGCTAATACTCTTTGCATTTAATTTTTCCAAGCGAGGATTACACGAAATCACGAATCTTCCCCACGCCAATCACCATACAACTAAAAAATCAATAACTTGCTCAGTATCGATAGGCCATTCATCTGCTTGATCAAGAATTTCATCCAACACATCTTCAACCAATTACTCATGTAAAGATACATAATTATCCAATTGGTTTTCTGTAATCTAGGAAATTATTCTCATTTTTTATATAAACAAGAATGGGGTGTAATAGATATTATATTGAATAAAATTATATATGATTTAAACAGAGCGACATAGTCACTCTAAAATTATGGAGTCCGCAAGCAATGAACATAACCAGATCGTCAAATCCAAACTTGCAACACCTGAACCGATCTTTGACAATACTGCATTTCTTTACTCCTCCGATGGCATGTTCCATGAGAATCCGGAAACTCGATATTTTCCTGTTTCCCTCTTTCTGGTCGTCAGTCAACTCCTTACCTTTGGGTTTCTTCACGGACATCTTCACGGTCACATTTTCAGGGGTATGCCCCTGGAAGCCCGTATCCTGCCACAGGGTAATTCCTGTTGGCAATCTCAATGGCTGGGCGTCCATTATTTTCTTGTCGTAAACATGGCCCTCACACGTCCTTGACAGCCACAGGATACGTTTCTCCGGCGTACAGAGTAGGTCATTCTTCACGCTATGCGTTTTTTCCCGTGTAGCATGATTTCTGCCTGGCTGCGTATTCCGGTGATGTTGACCCCCTATCCGGGATGTTGACCCTCTCCGTTCTCCCGGAGGGCACTCGAAGGTTATCCTTTTTTGATAAATCAAAAAAAGCAAAGACAAAATTATCGTTTTTTTCTTCTCATCGAGTCTCCAGAGTTATGGAAAACTTTCTATAAGTCAGGAGAGAGCTTAAGAAAAAAAGATAACTTTGTCAAATTGATAGTTTAACCAGTGGGTGGGTATCATCGGAATCACTGGGTGCATATCACCGGAATATCCACCGGTTATGAAAGCGCGTGTGAGACAGGAAAGCTCGCAGAGAAAAGTATATTATTATTTCATTATTCCGGTCTTTGAAAATAAAGACGGGTGGTTTACCCATGCCTGCCCGTGAAATAAAATGATGGGCAAGTATTTGTATATCAAATAAATATGAATGTTATCACTAAGAGTTATCATGGGGATTTTTAGAGGAAAGATATTATTATTCATCTATTAAATTAGATGGATCATCTTGATAATATTCTTTTTTGGTAAAATATGTAGAAATTTTGCGAATAGATTGAACCGCAATCTGAAAGAACCTTTTAAACAAACTACCACCAGTTTGTGCGAAATAGACTGGTGTAATCGCCCTCGCCCTACGATTTGTTATCAATTTAATCTTACCATACTTTTTCAGCCCAAATATCATAGACCCATCTTCACCACGAACAAGATTTACCCTATATCCTACTTGCCTTCCATACTCCATATTATAAGCAAATACTGCCCCTCTTGCCCCCAATTCAGGACGTCTAAAGAAAAGAGCTCGGATATGAATATCTCTAAAAAACTCATATAAGATTAAACCTACTTTAGAATAATTTCCTCGAGGTAGGATACTCAATAGAGAAGATACGCCAACTACTCCTGGTTTCTCAAGAAACTGAATTATTGTTTGAATATATAATGGCGGATATAATGTATCAGCATCAATACCGATATAATATTTTCCCTTCGCATGTTCCATACCACATCCCCTTGCATACCCAGCACTTTTTCTCTCTTCAAGATATGGCATAATTCCGACAGCTTCAAACACCTCCTCTGTATTATCCGTAGAATTATTATTAACTCCAATAATTTCAATTGGATACCGGCAAACACTTTCGCTCAACGACCACAGACAACTCAACAAACGGGTCTCCTCATTATGAGCGATCACTACCACGGAAGCCAACGGTTGTTCACTATTCAATCGTTGTAATTTTTCTCTCACCTCTTCAATGATTTCCGAAGGAGTAGAAAAAAAGGGGGTCTCAAAAACCGACAGATATTTGGTGTACCAAGGCATATTATTACTTTTTGGTGTGGTGAAGTTTTTTTAATTCCATATATTCTTCCATAGACATGGAAAAATGATGATTGAGCCGTGATTTAATCTTGCTTTTCACCAAATGCGATAAGGCTCGGGAGAAATGAGAAATTTCAGTGGAAAGAGATCTCCGAGGGAATATTTTTTCGGTCATTTCGCGTGTCCATTTCCGGGTAAAAAAAGATAAATAATAATCTTCTTCCGGATTTACTATAAAATCTATATCATTTTCCCACTCATACCTGTTCAACATTATATTCCCTTCCGTTAGCCAAAGTAATTTATAAGGCAGCGACTGGTAAGGTAAATAGTTAAGGAATAACTCCCCGTAATTATTTTCATAATTTCCCGGCATCTTCGATTTTTCAAATAAGACCAATTTAGTATCAATATCTAAAATCACCCATTTGTGAGAAGCTTTTGGAAATAAGAATTCACCTATCAAACTGGGCGTTTCCATGTATCCTCTTTTAGCTACTCTACAATGTTCTTTAATGAATTGTGAAGGATTATCGGCATGTTCCAATACCTGATTGCAAATTATATAGTCGAATTCCTTATCTTTAAAAGGTAGATTTTCTCCATCGGCATTGACAAAGGTTTGATGTGGATATAACTTGACATTACCAGATCGGTGATAATTCATATCAACAAATTTTTCGACAATAACGTTTGACCTGTAACATGGATTATGTCCGGGTCCTACTTCCAATACCTTGTCTTTTTTTCTGATTCCTAAGTCATATCTATCTAAGGGAGTTCTTATTTTCATATTACATAATTAGTTTGAATTACTTTATCAGTTATTACTAATTCTGTTGGTATTACAGGACTTGTTTTCTATTGTTTATTCTAAATAAGAATTTGAATATTTTTTTATATTTATACATAAAACGTAATAAGCTAATGATAAATTTATTTTTAGAGATTAATAGCGATATTTTCGTTTTAATCGAAAGGCTCTTTTTCCCTTTTAGATATTCCCTTGCAGCCTGTGCTTCTTCATAATCATCATTTATAAGGATATAAGGCAAAAACGCATTATAATATTGTAGATCAATTTTATCTTTTATGCTATCCGCACATTTATAAAACCTGCAATAATCTTTTTGAATCTTATATACCCCTTTTGCGAATAGATAATATTTCCTATAATCAACTGAATGGCTGACACTCTCTTTTAATACTCGATATACTGCCGTTGTTTCTTCCATAAAATAGAGAGGTCTGTTGCATTGTATCAAGCATCAATATAAAAGATCCATCTACAGCATATCCGAAATTTTGTCTTGCAATTAATTCTTTACGTAAAACCCAAGTACATGGGGCTAAAAATCCAGCATTTATTAAATGTTCTTCAAAAGTCGTGTAGACCGGCAGAATTTTATTCTTAAAAATTCCTAATATCATTTTCTGTTTTTCTCTCTGCACATTGAAATCCGTAAATACCAAGCCATATTCCGGATATTGTTCCAAAAAATCCACCTGTTTTTGTAACTTCAAAGGGTCAATCCAGTAATCGTCTCCTTCACAAAGGGCAATATATTTACCTTTGGCACGAGGATAATTAAAAACAGTACTTCCTCGCCTTCCCTTTATCCATTGATTTTCATCTTCATAAAGAGGTTTCATAATATCGGGAAATTTTGTTTCGTATTTTTTTATAATTTCCGTTGTACCATCAGTGGAGGCATCATCATGAATTAATATTTCATATTTGAAATCAGTTTTTTGCATTAAAAAACCTTCTAA
>JBAYRG010000209.1:0-5704 GCA_041676805.1 Proteiniphilum sp. | reverse complement strand
TACTTCACCCGCGGCAATTTGGTTGGCGATGGAATCGGGAAGGAGATGAATGATGTCTGGCATAATATGGTCTATTTACAGTATCTAACGTAAAAACCAGAAAAAGAAGATTGCGAAAAGAACCACCAGTATAATGATAAGTAATCCATTATTGGTAAAGAAAGAGCTTTTACCTGAACTTTCCCTGCCTTTGCGCTTCTTGAGATGGCGTGTCTGGGAAACAAATTCCGCCTTAAAATCTTTCCTTTCGGCCGGTTTCTCTTCCGGAAGTACTCCCATCTCTCTTTTGACTTTCTCAATCCGGTCCTGCAAATTCTTCTTGCGCTCCTCCTCTTCCGGATTGTAAAGGATAGGCGTATAATTGAATTTACGCGGCTTTCGGTTATTATAAAAAAAGAAAACACCCATAATAAGCTGTTATTTGATTTTTACAAATATGACCTCTACGAAACGATTTTACCCAATCATTATTAGAGTTTACATCGAATAAGATTTTAGATATCTGATTACCAATTATCTTATTCTTTAGTCAATATAATGTCTATTGGATAAAATTTATTTTTGTTCATTAGAAAAACATAGTCAAACAGTCTAATCACGCCAGATCAGAGCGTGATATCTTCTCTCTCAAAACGTCCGCGACGGGGTTCGATGGCTTCAGAACTGCTCCGGTCATTACTACGGAAAATATCATCGGGTCCGGAAGGACGTAAATAATGAAGCCATTCAAATCCTTTCAGACGGGAATCTTCGGGTTTCAACAAAGGTAAAGGTGTCATAATTCCCTCCGTTTTCGAATAAGTTTTTATCCTTTTAATCTGATTATTCTCCGTATCTATCTCCAGATAAGCGCTCTCCATCTTGTTCAGCCCGATCATAGTACTGTCTTCCTCTTGCACATAATACAACGACACGGCATCACCCTCCACCAGGATATGATAGAGCTCCCCTTCTCTGAAAAATGCGGTCATATCCCTTCCGCTCAATTGATTGAACTGATCTTTTTCCATTCTCTCCTGAATGGAAAATGCATAATCTCTCACGATGGCTTTTTCGATGGTGGAATCGTTCAGGAAAATATCAATCCGGTTTCCCAATACCTGGTTATTATCACTCCATATCACGGGATCACCAAGCATATAAAGCACAGAGTCGGCTGAGGCGTAGTGCAACGAATCGCATACGCCCTGCATATCGGATCGATAGAACCGCACATCATAAAAAGCCTTGATATCCCGATAGACTGAATCGGTTTTCATGATGAGCGTGTCTCCGTGCACAAACAGGCTGTCGCTCTGGGAATAGTCGATGGCATAAGCCATATCGGTTGCCATTCCATACTCGGTCTTCTCGTTATAGTAGCCATAATTTCCCCGCAGGATAGCCTTTTGCACCTTGTCTTCGAGGAACATATCCCCAAATACTTCTCCCAAGCCCGTTTGACGGTTATAGAAGATGGTGTCGCCAATCAGTACTTTTGTCCCATCATTACTATACACTTCCGAGCGGTCCAACAACTTGGAGTCATCCGTTATAGTATCATACCACCCCTTGCTTGTATGGACATAACCGCTGTCGGCCACAATACGTGAAGGTCCTAAAATATCGACAAATTTCGACTCGGTGTTATACTTCAATGTATCG
Organism: Proteiniphilum sp.; assembly: GCA_041676805.1. Lineage (GTDB taxonomy): Bacteria > Bacteroidota > Bacteroidia > Bacteroidales > Dysgonomonadaceae > Proteiniphilum. The sequence continues at coordinate 4,060 of JBAYRG010000209.1, read as the reverse complement.
GCGTAGATAATATAATCTTCATTGATCAGTTTAACGCTGTCACTGAACAACGCCTCCTTGGTCTCAGGATCATATTGTCCCCAGTAAGAGGTCAACTCATTCTTCTCATCCACCAACATTCCTCCATCAAAGTAGTAGCCGAGATTGGCAGCACGGTCATAGTCAAGGCTGTCGGTAAAGAGTGTGGCGGTTCGATCTTCCATCCGTATATTGTCGCGAAGCCTCGCCAACCGAATGTTTCCGTCGTAGTGCAGGTAATCGCCATATACAAAGATAGTATCGCCCTGCTCCATTCTCACATTGCTGAATGCCTCAAAAGTATTGGCTTGCTGATAGAGGTACGCACTATCGCAATACATGAACGCCCCTTCATGATAGAAGATCACATTACCCGTAAAGATTTGTGCGTCAAGCCCATCTCTTTTGCTCAAGAGATCGGCCTGCTTCATTTCCACAATCTCCACCGGATCCGCCGCGGATTGTTGCCGGGAAGGTTGCTGCGCAAATGTTGATGCTATAACAAGCGAAAGCAGCCCCAGCCAAAGTATGCCTCCTCTGAAAGATTGCAAGCGTTGTTTCTTCATTGCTGTAAGAAGACGGTTATTTTAGCCAATCCTTATATTTATATTCACATCCCAGCCACTCCGGATCGATACGCACATAGGTCTTTCTGATCTTTTCCTGTAGCCACTCATCTACGAGTTTCTGCTGCTTGGCATTTTCTGCCATCTGTTTGATAACCTGATAATCGTTATTGATATTGGCCCTGTGCCCTTCATTACGATCAGTGATTTTAATAATAGCAGCCACCTCACGCCCTTTGTCATTGATCATGATAAATGGTTGGGACATCTCACCTTTAGCCATCTCTCCCGCGATTTTTGCAATATCCTGATTTAACTCGTTCAGGGCAAAACGGGGAGTACCTCCGTTACTGCTTCTGGGAGTGTTATTCACCATAATTCCTCTGTTATTGCGGGTGTCTTTATCGGCAGAGAGATAAGTAGCCGCATCGTCGAACGTGATTTTCTTATCCATGATACCACTCCTGATAGAATCGAGGCGGATCAACGCCGTGTCGAGTGATACCTTAGGCACTTTCGGCTTCAACAATATATGCCGGAAATTCGCCATATCATTTCTTCGTTCAACTAACTGGATAATATGAAAGCCATATTCTGTTTCCACCACATTCGATACTTTTTGTGGATCATTGAGGGAAAAGGCCACATTGGCAAATTCGGGAGTTAGCGTGGAACGGCTCATAAAACCGAGCTCCCCTCCCCGTAGTGCCGTTCCCGAATCTTCGGAATGGAGCAATGCCAATGTGGAAAGGGTACTTTTCCCACTGGTTATCTGCTCCGTATAATCTCTCAACTGCGCCTTCACTTTATCGATCTCCTCCAATGGAATTTTCGGCTCCACAGTAACAATCTGCACTTCCAAAGTTGTTGGAATAAAGGGAAGACTGTCCTGAGGAAGAGTGTTGTAATATTTCCTGATTTCTGAAGGGGTCAATTGCACATTTCCAAAATGCTTCTGCTGTACTCCTTCTATAAGCTGCTGCTCACGGAGTTGGGTGCGCATATCTTCCCGGATAGTAGCAAGGCTCTTACCCCAGTACTCCTCCAATCTTTCCGCTGAACCCACCGAAGCAATATATTCATTAATCATATACTCGAGCGAACGGCTCACCTGGGATTCTTGTACTGTAATACTATCCAGTTTCGCCTGATCGAGAAATAATTTCCTGATAGCCAGCTGCTCAGGAATAAAACAATAGGGATCCCCTTCAATACGTTGGTTTTGCATCAGGATCTCCTTGCGGTACTCTTCCACCTCCGATTTCAGGATAGCTTCATCGCCAACCACCCATACAATTTCGTCGACTATATTATTTTGGCCAATCATCAGACCGGGAGCGAATAACAACGCCATGAGAAAAAGTAATATTTTCACTGAATAGTTCATTTTGATTGATTTATTGATTTACTGATTTACTGATTCGTAGATTATAATCATCACTACTTCCCGAAGTTCGGGACAAGTTGTTCCGATTTATCGGGATCATTAAATCATCGTATCATCACATTTGCAATAGTGTTGTAAAAGTAATGATAATCCCCTTAGCAGCAAAATAGTTTGATGGTTAAAAGTAGTTATATTGATGGTTGTAAACAAGCAGAGACGCCGTTAGGGGCGCCTCTGCAAAAGATATCAAAATTGATATTTATCCTTCAATAGCGGCTTGCGCTGCGGCCAGACGTGCGATAGGCACACGGAATGGTGAACAGGATACGTAGTTCAGCCCCACCCTGTGGCAGAATTTCACAGAAGATGGTTCTCCTCCATGTTCACCACAAATACCACATTTGAGCGTAGACTTCACTTCACGTCCCTTCTGTACAGCCATACTTACAAGCTGGCCCACACCATTTTGGTCGAGGACGGCAAACGGGTCATGTTTCAGGATTCCCTTGTCGAGATACATCGGCAGGAATTTAGCCACGTCATCGCGGCTATAACCGAATGTCATCTGCGTAAGGTCGTTCGTCCCGAAAGAGAAGAAATCGGCCTCAGTAGCGATCCTCGGTGCAGTAAGTGCCGCACGTGGAATTTCAATCATCGTACCGATCTTGTATTCCACAGAGTCATTCTGCTCAGCGAATACTTTCTGAATGGTCTCTTCGATGATATCTTTCTGCGCTTTGAACTCATGCACGATACCGGTCAGCGGCACCATGATCTCGGGAATAGCGATAACACCCTCCTTCTTGAGTTCGATGGCTGTTTCGATAATGGCACGTGCCTGCATCTCGGTGATCTCGGGATAGAGGTTTCCGAGGCGGCAACCACGCAAACCAAGCATAGGATTTGACTCCAACAATCCCTCTACCCGTTCGTGAATATCCTTGTAAGATATACCCATCACCCTGGCCATTTCCATTTGCCCCTTTTCATCGTGAGGGACAAACTCGTGCAAGGGTGGATCGAGCAGACGAACAGTGACCGGCAGGCCATCCATCGCCCTGAAAATTCCGGCGAAATCCTTTTTCTGCAACGGAAGCAATTTTTCCAATGCCTTACGACGTCCATTTTCATCCTTGGCAAGAATCATCTCACGCATAGGGATAATCTTATCTTCTTCGAAGAACATATGCTCTGTACGGCACAAGCCAATACCTCTCGCACCAAAATCGCGTGCCACTTTGGCATCATGCGGAGTGTCGGCATTGGTTCTCACATCCATACGTGCATATTTATCCGCGATCTCCATCAATTCGCTGAAATCGGCATCTAACTCAGCATCCTGGGTTTCTATTCTGCCTTCATACACAAGACCGGTTGAACCGTCTAAAGAGATCCAGTCTCCCTCTTTCAGCTCCTTGCCATTAATGGTCATGGCACGCTCCTTATAATTGATCACCACATTATTGGCAGCCGACACACAACATTTGCCCATTCCTCTTGCCACCACGGCAGCATGGGAAGTCATCCCTCCACGTGCAGTAAGGATTCCCTGAGCAGTGGCCATACCACGTAAATCTTCGGGTGATGTCTCAATACGGCAGAGGATTACCTTTTTACCCTCTTTGCTCCACTCTTCCGCCTCATCGGCATGGAAGACCACCTGTCCGGCAGCCGCTCCCGGTGAAGCAGGCAGACCATTGGTCAGTGGTTTTGCCTTTGCGAGCGATTTCTTATCGAAAACAGGATGGAGCAACTCGTCCAACTTTTCGGCATCACACCGTTTCAGTGCAATTTTCTCATCAATATATCCTTGATGAAGCATATCGATGGCGATTTTCACCATGGCTGCACCGGTACGTTTCCCGCTGCGGGTCTGTAATATCCAGAGTTTGCCATCCTGAATGGTGAACTCAAGGTCTTGCATATCCTTGAAATAGTCTTCCAGTTTCTGTTGCATTTCGATAAGCTCTTGGGCACACTCGGGGAGTACCTCTTCGAGCGAAGGATATTTGGCCGCACGTTCTTCTTCAGAGACACCCTGCAGTTTTGCCCAACGACGGGATCCCTCGATAGTGATCTGTTGCGGTGT
>JBAYRG010000208.1:0-5753 GCA_041676805.1 Proteiniphilum sp. | reverse complement strand
CGGGGAGCTGACCAGTCTTACTGTGTATTGATCACACCTTATGAAATCTCTTCCGATACCCGTAAACGGATGGAGATCATGACTGAGAGCAACGACGGATTTGTTATTGCTGAGGCTGATCTGAAGCTGCGTGGTCCGGGTGATCTGGAAGGGACCCAGCAGAGCGGCATCCCCTTTGACCTGAGGATTGCTGATCTGGTAAAGGATAACAACATTCTTTACCGTGCCCGTGAAATTGCGGAAGGGTTAATTGAAAAAGACCCCAGACTGGAACATCCTGAACATCTGATATTAAAACAACAATTAGCCCGCTTGGGCGGTAACCGCTATGAATGGGGACGGATCAGCTGATTTATTTAAAGGGCTTTTCCATAAAATTCCATAGTGGATAGCTCAGCCTTACTCCGAGCCGGTCAAACTTTTTATCGGAAAAACCGGTGAAAATTCCTATTCTGCCCAACCCCAGGAATCCTATCGAATAACCACCTTCTAAGTAGAATTTCCGGTTTTCAGTGGATAGTCCATGTAAATGAACTGCCTCATCGAATGAAAAGCGCTGCAGGAATAGCAGGTTTTTTAAGAGGAGATATTGTGATTGATAATTTATATGGCCTTCCATCCACCATCTTCCGGATGCGGTATAAGGCTCCAGCAAGTTGAAACTACGGTGAAAATCGGACGCGGTGAACAGCATCTGGTTATTCCTGAAATATTTGAGATCATTCAGATATAATCTTTTGGATGATAAAAATGTACCGCTTGAGAAAAGATAATCGATCTCTTCAAAGGGTGAGATTTTGATGTTTTGAAAAATAGAACCGGAGATCCGGTCATACAGTGGTGCCCGATTGTCAGCAAAAAGATTGACTCCTTTTCTGTATTCCACTGAAAAAGTGGGATATTTAGAGCCAACATACCATTTCCTGCCATCCCGTATCCGGTAGCGGTAACGCGGTGTATAAGAGAGTCCCAGGGTGATATTGGCCGCAGTATGATCCGGATATAAAGCTGGATCGGATGGAATATTCTCAGGAATTTCTTTCCCGATAAAATTAAACGAGGTACGGTTGTGTAGTGGAGATCGTTTATCTATTTCACCTCCTGTATGTAAATGTAGTCCATTGGCGATATCGATATAATGGTCGGCTTTGACGTAGCGACTATCGTAAAATCGGATGAAGTTCTGTCCCAGATCGATGGAGGTGAGAGTATTCATCAATCTCGACTCACCATTTTCGCTGTTCACATCACGGGAGATATGTCCTGAGGAAAAATGAATCCGACCGAGGGATATGGGCGCATAATCCAACGAGGTGGCAATATGCCATAACCATTCTTTTCGTGCAGTGGTATAATAGAGCGATGGTGAAACCGAGAAATTCCGGTTTTTGTCAATGGCCCAATGCAAGGAAACTGTTTGTCCCACCCAGAGACCGTCGGTGAAATTGTACTCTCTCAATCCTCCCATTAATCCACCATAACGGAGAGAAAGATCGGGGCTCATTTTCCATATGCCTCCCTGGGTTATCCTTCCAAAGATAGTTTTTGGATTTTCATCGATCGATAGCACTACCTCATTTCTATTTCCGGTTGTTTCAGTAGCAGGTTTGTCACCCGACAACGAATCCCTTATCTGGTAACTTCTTAACTCATCTGTCCGGAGTGGCAGTTCGCGGATACTCGTCCAGAAAGTTGAATCTCTTTTCCATGCAAGTGTATCCACTTTCATTTTCACCTTTTCAATCTCTTTTATCTCAAGCGATTCCCGTTGGCTTTTTATCTCTTCCGGTTCCACCATTTGGTGCATCAGTTTCGACATCCTGTAGGCTTCTTTGGTAGAAAGTTCTTCCTTCTGGGTCAGCCTGTTCAATTCATCCGATATTTTTTTCTTTCCGGCAGGTAACCTCTTCTGCTCTTCGGGATCGCTCTGTAATATAGTTTCATTCACACCCACTGGATTTCTTGTGTTATCCACCTGAACCGAGTTGTATTTCATTGACGCATAGTAGTTCCCCGATCCTTTCACACCCATTGTATTCATTGTCATGCTCACATCATAGGTGGTGGGGAGATAGACTGACGGTTGTACCTGATGGTAATTGATACGGAAATGCAGGGTAGTCCCCAATTCGCTTGCGACCAGATCGGCGATATAGACGTTCCATGTGTTTTCCAGAATATAGATGTAACCCGAAAACAGATCCGGATTTTTCTTTTTAGGCATCACCTTTATCTTGTTGATGATATGGTCAGGCTGATAGTCCACATTCTCCAGTTTGAAGGCATAAAATCTGAAAGCCCCGGGAGCGAGTGGGGATATCCTGCCGTTCAGTTTGTCATTGTAGATGCTCGACGTCATAATGCTCAGCCCTTTGTCTATATTGAATTCCTTGGGTATGGAGCTCTTCAGTGCAATCACATCTTGCTGGTAGGTCTCAGGTGATGTGAAATAGATGTTGCTTTTCGATTCCATTACCATCGGTTTTCCTATCAGGGAGTTGATGTTGAAATCGTTGTCATTGACTTTCATGGCACGTTTAAAAATTCCCGGTATCTTGTTGATGGTCAGGCTCCCCTTTATATAGGCTTCAGAGGTGTATTCTTTTATCTGGTAACGGTAATAAGGGGCATGGGCGATCGCTTTCCGCATGATACGGTAAGCAGGATCCTCATTGTTGTCGGTAGCGTAAATCACCACCTCTTTGAGCATATAAGATGTTTCCTGGAGTTCTACACGGATAGTCTGGTTATCCTTTCCCATTACAACACTTTTCCGGATGCTTTCGTAACCGAGGGAGCGGAATTCACAGGTGTAGCTGCCCGGTACGAGTCCCGTTTGAAATTCGCCGAGGTTGTCGGCTGCAATTCCTTTGGCAATTTCATAAATATAGAGGGTTGAATTCGGGATAGGATCCCCTTTTTTGTTGACAATGACACCTTTGAGTTGTTGTGCCTGCAAACTCGAACTTATTATAATACAACTCAACCCAAAAAATAGAAATTGCTTCATATCCCGATCCCGATTGTTACATGAAAAAAGTGGAGGTAATGAACATTTATATTCAGCAAAGATCCGACAATTATTCGGCATTTTGTGGCACAATGAAATATAATTGAAGTTAATTTATTACATTTGTGCTGTAATATTATTTATTTCAATTATTGCATGAAGCACTCTGTTTTTATGAAGTATTTTTTGTTGTTAATCTCTTTCTCTCCTATCTTCCTCTTGTCTCAGAGCAATGATGACAATATGATCATCAGCGACCAGCAATCGACCTATACATATTTGATGGAGAATAACCGGATAGTTGTGAAAGAGAGTCAGGAGGTTACCTATTCGTGCATTAAGAATGTCCATCCGGTCACCTTTTTCCGGTTTTATGATATCAATTCAGAGATAGCAAAAATCAGGGTGAAGGGAGTGAAAGCCTCTTCTCCCAAATATGAGACTTATACAAAAGAAAATATCTTTTATGATGACAGTAAGGTGTGTCATCTTACCCTACAATTTAAAGATAGGAATGAAGTGGGTACGGTAACTTACGAAAAAAGGTATAAAGATGTATATGGATTTTCGTTTATCAATATCGTAGAGTCCTATTTTATCAGGAATAAAACAATTCGTATCATCGTTCCCCAGTGGATGGAAGTTGATATTGTGGAAAACAATTTTGATTCGGGTATAGGCAGCTCAAAAACGGTAGATCCCAAGTCAGGAAGCATCATATATAGTTATCAGATAGAGAATCAGGAGGCATACCGGCATGAAGATTTTATGCCCGATTATATACTTACGTTCCCTTCAATCCAGATTGTACCCAGAAAAGCGGTAATCAATAAAAAGAGAGAAGAGTTTTTTTACAGCTTCGACCATATGTACAGGTGGTGCAAGAACAAGGCCGATATGGCTGAGAATGACCATGAAGTGGTAGCGCAACTTGCCAAAGAGATAACCAAGGAGAGTGAAACCGACAGGGATAAAATCAATGCACTGCTCAATTGGGTTCAGAATAATATAAGATATATCGCATTCGAGTATGGAATTCAGGGATTTAAACCTGATGAGGCGCAAGCTGTAATGAGGAAGAAATATGGGGATTGTAAAGGGATGTCTAACCTGTTGAAATGTTTGTTACAGGCAGAAGGATTTGACGCCCGCCTGGTATGGATAAACACAACAGATGCCGGACGCGAATGGACGTTGCCTATCCCCTCGGCCGATCATATGATATGTGCGTTGAACTACGACAATGAATTTCATTTCCTGGACCCTACTGTCAAGTTTATGCCTTTCGGCGAGATTGCGTATCCCATTCAGGGAAAAATGGCCATGGTGGAAGATGGCGATCATTATCTGATGCTTCGTACTCCTTCGTTTCCTCCTTCTCACAACCATACTCAGCTGGTAAGCCGGTATGTGGTTGAGGGTGGGAAATTAAAAGGTGAATCGGAGCTGTTGTTCAACGGAGAACCCAAGTATGGGATGACCTCTGCAATTCGTTATAGCAGTAAAACCGATAGGGATATCTATCTGAAAAACTTCCTGAAGAGTAGCAATCCGGCCGATTCTATTTTCGGGCTGGAGATCAAAGGGGTAGAGATCGGGTCGGAAAATCTCTCCCTATCATACGAAGAACTGCGTCCTTCGTCTGTCCGTTCTTTCTCTGATGAGTTATATATTGATCCGGATATTTTCAAAGAATTTGCAGGATTGGCTGTCGATACGCTTAAAAGAAAGAATGACTATGCTTTTCCCTTTAGTCAAACTATCCGGAATCGCATCAGGATAGAAATTCCCGAAGGCTATCGCATGAAAGATATTCCCGCGGACATGGAAGTGGAGACAGATGATTACCAATTCAGCATTCGTTATACAATAGAAGAGCAGAGTATTCTGTATCAAAAAGAGATTACGATTAAAAACAGAACTTTACCAAAATCGAATTTCCTTCAGTGGAATAAAGACATCGGATTGTTGAAAAACGCCTATGCCAGGCAGATCACCCTTGAAAAAATTTAAATTGAATATATTTATGACAACGAAGATCTCCGTCCCAGTTTTACTATTACTCCTTCTGTTTTCAATAGATGTTCTTGCCGATACTCCTAAAACCCATGCACAAACTGTGAGGGAAATGGTATGGGCGTGGGATAAACCCGAGTTCATGCAATATGAATTACCGGCCGGGTATGAAGACGAGTCGGCAGTTGTTCTTGCTCGTCATCAGCATATAGAGGCAACCAGTAAAAACCGATTCAGGATGAATGCCCTTCTCTTCGGGGATGTCAACCGCGAACTGTATTATACCAATATCGACCGGCAGATGGTGAAGATAAACGACCTGTCGGCTTTGACGGAATTTTCCGAATTGTCATTCAGGGAAGAGGCCAAGATAAGCGGACATATGCGGTCGAACAGACTCAGGACAATTGTCGGCGCACGGGTGATCAAACCGGATGGCAGTGTGGTGGAGGTGGCGGTCGACGAAGAAGCGATAGCTTTGACAGAGGGGAGGAGAGAGAAGGAAACGCTGAAAAAAGTAGCCATCCCGGGTTTGCAGGTAGGAGATGTTCTGGACTATTTTGTTTGTGATGAGATGGAACTCGAGACCTATAACGTGCCACCCGAATTGTTTCTCTTTTTCGGGCAATATCCCATATTAAAATATTCCATCCACTGCGAATTTGGGAATAAACTCACGGTGGAATACCGCTCTCTCAACGGTGCCCCTGAAATGAGGCATTCCACT
>JBAYRG010000207.1:0-5755 GCA_041676805.1 Proteiniphilum sp. | reverse complement strand
TTGATGGTCTCCTGCAGTTTCCGTTCAATCTCTTCGGCAGTAGCTGAAGCGCCCAGGTCGGCTTTCACCTGGTTGACCATTGTTTCCAGTTCTGTTTGCGGGAACATATAATCGCTGGCATCCCAGAACTGTCTGAAGTAGCTTCCGCGCTGATCGGTAGGATATTCCCTCCAGAGCAGTTCACGGGCAAACTCGTGGTTCAATCCCACCATGTATGCCTCGATAAACCGCTGGTTTGTCTCCAGTAACGAGATGGAGTTCTGCGCGATAAGATTGATATTGGGCAGGAACAGGTCGGAGGAGATATCGATCAATGGCTTATACATCGGTGTGTCGATTTCAGGATAAACCATTGCTTCCCTGAAAACTTCGGTTAGCCGTTCTGCCTGTATCCGGCCTGGGATATAGATCCTGTTATTCAGAATATAACCGGGGATAGCCCGCACCGGATGAATGGTTCCTAAGGTGGAGGCGGCGATGGTCGAGAGATTGAGCCGGGGGCGAATCGGCTCGACGCTACCTGCCCGGTGAGCTTGCAGCACTTCTCCCGCGTCTTTCAGTGCCCGTTTAAAATTCCTTCCTTCCGTACTGTCCGAACTCCCTCTGGTGAAATTTGGCTCTTCACCCACCGGCACCAGTTTAAAGTCGCTATAAATGGGGAAATCGTCGACAGCTTCAGCTGTCTGTCCTTCCTCAGAGAGGTTGTGGGCATCTTCGATCTCCTTTTTCCGGTTCACCATCCTTAGATATAATGCCAATAGTATCAGGGCAATCAGCAGTGCTACCCCCATGATGGATTTTAGCAAAGGAGATGCTTCGAGCAGTCCTGACCTGGAAAAAATGACAAATAGCAGGATGATAAGCAGTGATACAAGCGGGATAATAAATTTCAACCATTTCTGTTTTTCAATCCAACGTTCCATGATCCCCGGACTCCCGGAGGGCTTGATCTCATCGCTTACACTCCCGATTGTAGGCAATCCTTCAGGGATTTTCTTGGGTGGTGCCGGAAGCACTTCACCTTTGTTGATCCTGTCGGCAAGAGTGCCCGGTTCAATGTTTTTTTCCTTGAAACGGAGTTTTTTTACCAGGGGGCCGCGTGGACGGGTAAGCTGTTTGATATTGGGAGAGAAAGCCACAGCCGGCACCACACTCTCTTTTACCAGGTGGTGGACGGTGAGCAGTTCTTCTTTCCCTTCTATGGATAGGCCACGTGATAGAACCCGCGTTTGCACCGGTTGGGTGAGGTTCAGAAATGCTCCGGTATTGATCTTCTCCAGGCTCTCCACATTTTTCTTGTACCACCGCTTGCTCACCCAGGTGGCCAATTGGCCGAATTTTATCTGCCGGTTGGCTTCCAGCACTTTCCCCACCTGTTCCCAGGCAGCTTCCATATACTGCTCCTGCTTGTCCTGCACCACGTTGGTACCAAAACCTGCCGGCACACGGAAGCGGGGGTCGAGGTTGAGTTCATGGATCCAGTTGTTGTCGGGAATTGAGTCGCTACTATCGAGCAACCGGTTGGTGAGTGCATGCCAACGGCCGTAAAGCGGTGCTGTGATGAGCGGATCGGGATCGTTCTGGCTTTCGGAGTCGGTGGTGATTTTATCCGGCAGGTTCGGATTCTGGTGTGCCTCACCCGGCGTTTTCTTCGCATAATCGTCTGCCAGGTTGATAAAAGCAGCCAGTTGTTTCTGGAATTCCCTCGGATAGGGTGTTTTGGCCCAGTTGTCGTAATGTTTGTATTCTTCCCGGTCGGCCGGGGACATGGCTGCTACCGGGATACGGAGCGCACCGCCGAGGCGGAGAATACCGTTAAGCCGATTCACCTCGGTTCCGTTTTCGGGGTTGTCGCCAATACCGTCGATATTGGATCCCGGCTGGGTTACATCCATATCGCGACGGCCTACACGATTGTCCACCGGCTTGGGCTCCAATAGGCGCACCAGATATTCAAAGTCGCCTGCCGGCCCGGTCTTGAACGACCAGTGATAGTAATAGGGGAAATTCATCGGCTCCTCTTTCGCGGCATAATCGGTCCATGCCGAGAAAGTGGCATGCAGGGCGGTTTCGTTCGCGAAAATAGTCTCCACATCCAGCCCCAGTCCTGCCAGCCGTCCGCTTTCGAAGGTAGGCAAGAGGAAGGCGTGGTAACTGCTGTTTTCCTGCAACTGTCGGGGGCATAGGATACGTGAATAGGCCCTGTCGGGATTCTTTTTTACCAGCGTCTCGAAGGCGGATGTGATGGCGCTTGTGGGGTCGGAGATCACCCGTTCCACGGTAGAGTCATTAAAATCGTTGACGATCAGATCGTCGTTGACATGTACGTGCGCCCAGGCCCAAAGTTGCTCTGCCGGTGGGAAAATATCCGCGGCAGCGGTAACCATTTCAATAAAGGGCGATGGCCTGTCGGATAGCCCTCTCCCGAATTTGAACTCGTCATCCCTCAGCACCACCAGTGTGATCCATGGACGAAGCCTGTCGTTGCTGGGTTTCGCCGGAGTGTATCGCCACGGGAGATCTTCTTCATAAAAATCGATTGCCGCAAGGTAGTTCGGTTCGAAATTGCTGATCGACTCAAGCGGTTCGGTTTTGATAATGGCACGCTTGTCGATACCCACAATGTCGGCAGGACCGTATAAACCTATCTGCTTTGATAGAGGAGCTCCCGCATCGGCTCCGTCGGCTTTCAACTGCAATTGAAGCTGGATGGGTGCCCGCAATTTCACGCTGCTGTCGTTATCGGCCGCCTGCACCTGGTTGGCGATACCCAGTCTGAGCCAGGGTAGGAACGAATAGGATGATAGTATCTTGCTCATTACAAATAATTTACTTCGTTGTTGGGTATTACGTGCACTGAACCGACCATTGCCGGATCTTGTGCAATGAGGCTGTGCATATATTCATCGGCACTTGCCTGGCTGGCAAAATTCATTGCTTCAGCCCGCAACGGCGTATTGTTCCGGGTCGTTGCTACGGTGTACTTCCCGCTTATCACATCAATCTTGTCGTTGAAAGGCTGGAACTCTTTCTTTGTCTTATAGGATATATTGGCTTTTGCCACAGCACTGTTGGAGAGGAAATGGACGAACATTACTTCCATTATGCCGAAGAAGCGTTTACGGAACCGTTTATATGCACTGTCGATGGTGATAAGTTCGTAGCGCACATGCCGTACGGTAAGCCGTCCATATTGTGTCTGGTTGTCATTCACAGAGAGTTCGTAACCACCGGTTTCTTTCTCGTAAGCAGGACTACTCAATTTTTTGCTGTCCTTCATTTCCTGGTACTGCGCACGGGCAAAATTTTCCTTGATATTGTTTTTTGCCACAAAAGAGCCAATGGGGACAAAATCGAGTTTCCTGGCATCGTCCGGTTTCTTGCTACCCACTTTATCGAGGTTGATCTTAAGGGGTAGTGATCGTTGGCTGATGCGGATGGTCCCCACCGGGTGCAATATCAATATCTCCTCTTCACTCTCTTTGGGCTTGGGCATATCGCGCAGTGTGACAAGGAGATTTTTGGACGACGGTGCGATTGCCTGCCAGTTTTGTGATTTCCCCAATTCTTCTTTCAGGATGGGAATGATCTGGATGGGCGGTAGGCGGGTCTCCTTCTTTTCACCCCATGTCTCGTCGAAACGGGCTTTGAAAGAGAAGAAGAGGATTTTGATCTTGCCATAGCCTTTGGCACGCCAGGGTGATGTCCCTTCGAGTGAAAACTGAAGGCTGATGGAAAATAATCCCGCGCCAAATACCTTGAGCGATACCTTCCCTGAGATTTCGATGATGAAGTAGAAAGGATCGAATTGGAACAAGGCATCGAAGGCCAAATGTCCTTCAATTTTAAAGGCGCTGAACCCGAACATTACTTCAAGCTTGCTGCCGAACTGAACGGTGTTGGTGGTGACGGCAAAGTAACCCTGTACACGGATTTTACCCCAAGACTCATTCAGGATATTCAGTGATACCCGTTTCGGGACCGGAAAAGGTAGCGGGGGAGGGTTGAACTGCGGATGGAAACCACCCACACTCACCACGAAGTTGGCATCGTCGCCCCATGCCACAAGCACGCCCATCTCTCCTTCGATGGTGATATAGAGAACGCGCGAATCGAAAATAGAGGCAAAGAAAAATGCCTGTTTCTTTTGAAAATCGATGGCGCCGATAAAATTCACCTGTAACTTAAGCAGGGCGGCTTCTTCGTCGGGCAGTATGCATTTCAATACTCCCAATATGGCAATACGTTCGATGCCGCCACCGTTATTGGTACGTATTTCAATGACAATTCCCAATGAAATGCTGATCAATGTAGGTGTTCCCCAGCCCAGCTTGACCATGGGGCCAATCAGGAATTTATCCTTTTCCACCGGGAAAAACTGTTTCAGGTCGCTGATAATTTTCTGGGCGTTCTCCACGATATTGGTAGGGAACATGATATTGGCGGTTGCTCCCGTGCGAACGCCTTCGGCAAGGGGTTCGAGTTTCATGGTACGATGCAGGCCCAGTAATCCCCCCGCTCCCAGGAATACAAATCCAAAACCGAGTTGGAGCGTAAATTCGGCGGTGATAATGACGAGCAGCGAGAATCCGTCAGAGCCATCGGGCATTTTGGTAGAGATGATGCCGACTGCTTTTAGCGACAGGAAATCCTGGAAGGTGAGTTCGAGCACACCTGCATATTCACCACGCTCGGCATCGATAAAGAGGTATCCACCTCCTTTTACTACCCCGGCGTCGATTGACAGGCCGATACCATTCGGCGGTTTGAAGGCAAAGTCGAGGTCGTATTTGGCTAACAAGCCTTTGTTGGAGGCACTTTCGCGTAACAGCGCTTTCAGACCTACATTCTCTATGCTGGCAGCGATAGGCCCTAAACTGAAACCACCGGAAACAGTGAGCGCCAGGCTAGTCTCATTGATCAACGCCAGTTCGAGTCCAAGTTTGCTTATTTGTATGGGACCCAGGTCGAGATGGATGGGGATGGATATCGCCACATTGTTTCCTCCGTCGATATAGACCCCTTTGCCATATTTCCAGGTGGCGGTAATGTCGCCGGCCACAATCTCTATGGGATCGGTAATGAAGTTTTTCAGCAGACCGTCCTGACCCAGGTCAATGACAGCCCTTAACTGTTCTACCCCACCTTTCACGAAAAAATCGCCATTCAGGCTACCGCCAACGGATAGTGAAGCCGATTTGATATCAATCTTAGAGGAGTCACCGAAAGAGATGACCGGTATTGTCTGGTTTGTGGTCCGGTCGTGATACTTAACACCGGCTTCGAAACCTGCGTTAATGCTGCCGCCGGTCTGCAGATCTATTCCCTGTGGGGTGATGGTGATATAGATGCCGCCGAGGGCATCTGCCGAAATACGGATGAGTAGATCGAGGTTGTCGGCAAGAGGGACTGATTCGGAGAGAGCGCCGTTCAGGAAGGGTGTGACGGCGAATCCCAGGTTCTGCTGCTGGTTCATATTGCCGAACGGCAATAGTTTCAAGCCGGCTTCGGTCCCGAAAACAGGGTCGTTATCCGCATCAAATCCGGTAACATTCTGCTGGATAAAAGCCAACGACAGTTGATAGTAATCTTCGGCAGGATTGTAATTGGAAAGAAAACCGGCCAGTTCTGTAGGGGTTACCTTCTTGAAGATGGCGAGCGATAACCCTGCTCCTTCAAACAGATCGGCCATGTTGCTGAACAGGAATTTATAATCGAGCGATTTGGCATCGCCGGCAGCTGTATTGCCATTCCA
>JBAYRG010000206.1:0-5773 GCA_041676805.1 Proteiniphilum sp. | reverse complement strand
GGATCGGAAGTAAAACAGACCGGTTACTACCGGATGGTGATCGGCACACAGTTGAATTCGATTTTCAAGGGGAATGTGACGGAAGGAATCTCGCTGAGATATATTAGCGGAAACCCGCTCACCGGCCGCAAGATCGATGCCAATGACGTACTTCGTGCTTGTGACACGCAAGTAACCGTCATCCCTGAAGGTGACGATGTACATGAAGCTTTTGGCTGGGCATCCCTTTCACCCAAGCGTTACAGTGCCGGATGCACTTATCCTACCTATAACAAGAAGTATCGCCTCGATGCCCGTCTGTTGGGTGGTCCGAGAGCGATTATCGTCTCTAACGAATATGATAAGGTATTCCCGATGGATATCTTTCCCGAACAACTCATCAAATCCATTATCGCGTTCAATATCGATAAGATGGAGCAACTGGGTATATACGAGGTGGCTCCCGAAGATTTCGCCCTGTGTGAGTTTGTGGATACATCCAAACTGGAGCTGCAACGGATCGTGCGTACAGGTTTGGATCTGTTGCGCAAGGAGATGGAGTGACAGCGTTTGCAATAGTATATATATAACTTATAAATAATAGAACTTTGAAAGCGTTAAGAAAGTATCTTGATAAGATCAAACCGAATTTCGAGGAAGGCGGGAAACTGCATTGGCTCTATTCTACATACGATGCGTTTGAGACGTTCCTCTTCGTGCCCAACACGACATCGAAATCGGGTGTGCATATCCATGACGCGCGCGACTCCAAACGTACGATGATCATCGTGATCCTCGCGTTGGTTCCCGCACTGCTCATCGGTATGTATAACGTGGGATTACAACATTATCTGGCAATTGGCCATGATGTGACACTCCTTACCAAATTCTTTTACGGATTTCTGGCGGTACTGCCCCAGATAGTCGTCTCCTATGTGGTGGGACTTGGTATCGAGTTTGCCATGGCACAGATGAAAAAGGAAGAGGTGGCCGAAGGGTTTTTGGTTTCGGGTATGCTTATCCCGATGATCGTGCCCGTGGATACACCATTATGGATGATTGCAGTAGCTACTGCTTTTGCCGTAATATTCGCCAAAGAGGTGTTCGGCGGTACGGGATATAATATTTTCAACGTGGCCCTGATCACGCGTGCATTCCTCTTCTTCTCCTATCCTTCAAAAATGTCGGGTGACCAGGTATGGGTACGCACCGCCGATACTTTTGGAGTGGGAAAAGGAACGGTGATAGACGGTTTTTCGGGTGCTACCCCTCTGGGACAGATCGCTACTACCGAAGCGGGTGGATTTTCTGATTTTGCCTTTCAAGGTATTACCGGACAACCGCTCTCTATCAGCGATATGTTTTTCGGTTTCATCCCGGGATCAATCGGTGAGGTCTCTACCATTGCCATCCTGTTGGGAGCCGTGATATTAATTGCCACTGGTGTGGGAAGCTGGAAAACCATGCTTTCTGTCTTTATCGGAGGCCTGGTGGCTGTCTTGTTGGTCAACTCATTCGCACAAAATGCTATCATGGAGATGCCGGTATATTACCACTTCCTGTTGGGTGGATTTGCTTTTGGAGCAGTCTTTATGGCAACTGACCCGGTAACATCAACCAGAACCGAGAAAGGAAAGTGGATCTATGGATTCCTTATTGGATTGATCGCGGTAGCCATTCGTGTCTTCAACCCGGGATATCCGGAGGGAATGATGTTGGCAATCCTGTTTATGAACGCGTTTGCTCCGCTTATTGACTTCTATGTGATCGATGCCAATATCAAGCGTCGTATGAGACGGGCAACGGTAGTAAAACAATAACAATAAAAAGAGATATGAACAGGGAAAATAGTGGATATACGATTATATATGCATCGGTCATGGTGATTATAGTGGCGCTTGGCTTGGCCTTTACGCACCAGGTACTAAGCGACCGGCAGATCGCCAATGAGAATACCGACAAGATGCAGCAGATATTGCGTTCTCTTAACTTGGACGTGACTGCAGCCGATGCACAAACAAAATATGGCGAGTTGGTAAAGAATGCCTATCTTATCAACAACGCAGGTGAAAAGGTGGAAGGTACCGAAGGGATTACACCTGACGATCCTGCCTTCTCAACTGAACTGGGCGATGTGGAGGCCAAAGGATTACCGGTGTATGAGGCACAGATCGACGGTTCTACCAAATATGTTATTCCTATGAGCGGTGCCGGCCTTTGGGGTCCCATTTGGGGATATCTGGCCATTGAATCTGACGGAAGTGCCATTTATGGTGCGGAATTTGGCCATGCGGGAGAGACACCCGGGTTAGGAGCTGAAATCGAAACCGCGCCATTTCGTAATCAATTCAAAGGAAAGAATCTCTTCAGAGAGAATGAATTCACTTCGGTAGCAGTAGTAAAACCCGGTCAGACCAATAACCGCAGAGATTATGTGGATGGTATCTCGGGGGGGACCATCACCAGTAAAGGAGTGGACAACATGCTACTGAATGGTGTGGGTGAATACCGGAATTTTTTAATGAACTTACGCACTGCCAATAAATGACAGTGATGATATAAAAGTGAAAGAAAATGGCATTATCAAGTAAGACAAAAGCGGTTTTATTGGGGCCGCTGAATAAAAATAATCCTGTTATTGTACAGGTGTTGGGTATCTGTTCCGCATTGGCGGTCACATCCAAACTCGAACCCTCCATAGTGATGGCGATTGCTGTGACCATGGTGACTGCCTTTGGCAATGTGATTATCTCTTTATTGCGTAAAACTATTCCCAATCGTATCCGTATTATTGTACAATTGGTGGTGGTGGCAGCTCTGGTGACCATTGTAAGTGAAGTCCTAAAAGCATTTGCCTACGATGTGAATAAGCAACTCTCGGTATTCGTTGGACTAATCGTGACAAACTGTATCCTGATGGGACGCCTCGAAGCGTTCGCACTGGGTAACGGTCCCTGGCCCTCTTTTCTCGACGGTATCGGAAACGGCTTAGGGTATGGATGGATACTGATCGTAGTCGGATTTTTCCGTGAACTGTTAGGCTCCGGAACATTGTTGGGCTATCAGGTAGTACCGCAGGCGCTTTATGATGCCGGCTATGAGAATAACGGCTTGATGATGCTTGCGCCTATGGCAATATTGCTGGTGGCTTGTATTATATGGATACATAGGTCGAAAAACAGGGAGCTGCAGGAAGAAACGAATTAAATGTGCCAATCCCGACAAGTCGGGACGAGTAGTGCCAATGTGGCTAATATGCTAATAATTTTTCATTTTTCACTTTTCATTTAAAAAAATATGGATGCAATTAGTTTGATTGTACGATCGATATTTGTCGACAACATGATTTTCGCTTACTTCTTAGGGATGTGCTCGTTCCTGGCGGTGTCGAAAAACGTGAAAACAGCATTGGGATTGGGTATTGCGGTTACCTTTGTATTGGTACTTACTTTGCCGGTCAATTATCTGCTGGAAAACTATGTACTTAAAGCGGGTGCCTTGCAATGGCTGGGAGAAGAGTATGCCAACGTCGACCTGAGTGTTTTCAGCCTGCTTATCTTTATTGCCATCATTGCGTCGATTACGCAATTGGTGGAGATGGTGATCGAACGATTCAGCCCCTCTCTTTATAACTCATTGGGAATCTTTCTTCCCCTGATCGCGGTAAACTGTGCTATCCTTGGAGGATCACTTTTTATGCAACAGCGTGACTTCGCCAACGTGGGAATGGCTACATCTTATGCTTTCGGCTCAGGAATCGGTTGGTTGCTGGCTATCGTGGGACTGGCAGCCATCAGGGAAAAACTGGAATATTCACATGTGCCCAAACCATTGAAAGGATTAGGCATTACCTTTATCATCACTGCGTTGATGGCCATTGGCTTCATGAGTTTTTCAGGGATTGACATTTAATCGACAACAGACAACAATAAATTATTGAATATAATATGAGTGTATTATTGAGCGCAGGTAGTTTGACGATATGGGCGAGTGTCATTGTATTCCTGCTGGTCATTTTGGTACTTGTGGTGATTATCCTGGTAGCCAAAGCGAAGTTGATGCCGTCAGGCAATGTGAAGATTACCGTGAATAAAGAGAAAGAGTTGGACGTGCCAATGGGTGGAACACTCTTGAATACGTTGCAATCACAAAATATATTCCTTTCTTCCGCCTGCGGGGGTGGGGGGACATGTGCCCAGTGCCGTTGCCGCGTGGTAAAAGGTGGAGGAGAGATCTTACCCACCGAAAAAGGTCATTTCAGCCGTAAGGAACAGTTGAATGACTGGCGTTTGAGTTGCCAGGTGAAGGTGAAGGAAGACATGACTATTATTATCCCGGATGAGGTATTTGGTATCAAGGAGTGGGAGTGTGAAGTAATCTCCAATAACAATGTGGCTTCGTTTATCAAAGAGTTTGTGGTAAAATTGCCCGAAGGAGAGAAGCTCGATTTCAAACCCGGTTCATATAGCCAGATCAGGGTGCCGAAATTTGATCAGATCAAATATTCCGATTTTATTATCGATGAGCAATATAAGGCGGAATGGGATAAATTCAAAATGTGGGATCTCACAGTGACCAACGAAGAAGATACGATACGTGCTTACTCCATGGCCAACTATCCGGCAGAAGGAAATATCATTACCCTCAACGTGCGCGTGGCAACTCCGCCGTTCGACCGCGATAAAGGTGCATGGATGAATGTCAATCCGGGTATCGTATCATCTTATATCTTCAAGCTGAAACCGGGTGACAAGGTGATGATGTCGGGACCCTATGGTGATTTCCATCCGATCCTCAACAGCAAGCGAGAGATGCTTTGGGTGGGTGGCGGTGCCGGTATGGCTCCCCTGCGCTCGCAGATCATGCACTTGACCAAGACATTGAAGGTTACCGACCGTAAAATGTCTTATTTCTATGGAGCAAGGGCATTGGTAGAAGCATTCTATCTCGAAGATTTCTATGAACTGGAAAGGGAATTTCCCAATTTCTCGTTTCATCTGGCACTCGACAGGCCCGATCCGGCTGCGGATGCGGCAGGTGTGAAATACACCCCGGGATTCGTACATCAGGTTATTCACGACACTTATCTGAAAGACCACGATGCCCCCGAAGATATCGAATACTATATGTGTGGTCCCGGTCCAATGGCAAATGCCGTACAGCGTATGCTTGACGATCTGGGAGTTTCACCGGAGATGATCATGTTCGACGACTTCGGATAAGAACGATTTTTTTCAAACATCTATATATTCAAACGGTATTCTCTGTAAAAGGGAGTACCGTTTTTTTAGAATAATGCTTTGTGGCTGCGATGTTTATTCTATGGGAAGCAGACCGGTTGTTATATGATATTACCGACAGGTAGGTATATCTCGTCTTCTATATCCAGCATGGCATTGATAAGATATATGCGGTCGTATTCGTGGAGGGAATCACGATCAATCCTCCTTTCAGTGATCTTTCCCTCTTGAAGCAGTTTCTGCCGTTTGGTGCCGTTTAACAGTCTGCTTTCCGGGGTGAAATACTCTTTCCCCTGACTGAATACCACGTTGCTGTAAGAGGTGTCCGTGATAAAGCCGTTACGGGTAATAAGGATTTCATCGCAATCGCCTTTTTTTTCCAGAAGAGAGTTGAGTGCCTCCCTGTCGACAAATTTGAACGAGTAATCGACAGCTCCCTCTACCAACTTTAAAGAGGATATCTTTTTGGGAAGATATGGTTCAAAGGAAATATCTTTAATGGTGTCGTCATAGATGATTCTGCATTTCACTTTGCCGTCCCTCAATTCGTCCGG
>JBAYRG010000205.1:0-5774 GCA_041676805.1 Proteiniphilum sp. | reverse complement strand
ATTTATTACAATTGGGTTGGTTAGTATTAAGAGTGGGTATAGGTATATCCATTTTTCTCCATGGTTTTCCTAAAATTACCGCCGGGGCGGAAATGTGGACAGCCATTGGTAGCAGTATGGGAGTATTCGGCATCAATTTTGCACCGACTTTTTGGGGGCTTTTGGCTGCCCTGACTGAGTCTGTCGGCGGACTTCTTTTCGCCCTCGGCCTCTTTTTCCGGCCTGCCGCTATCATGCTTGCCGGCATGATGACCGTGGCTTTGGCTACCCACCTGGCAGCCGGAGATGATTTTATGAGATACGGGCATGCCCTCGACCTGCTGATTGTTTTTGCCGCATCCATTCTGATTGGTGCCGGTAAATATTCACTTGACGCAAAACTGATGCCGAAGATCGCTTAAATCAATAGATTATCCTGAGATTATCCTGAATGTCCCATATCATCTCCCAGTGGATCTCGTCACTAATTTATAAGCAAAGAGGGTTGCCAGGAAGTATACAGCTGTTTGTATCCAGAGAGCGATATATTCGAATTGTACCTGATCCAGTGCGGCTCCCATCGAATTGATTTTGATATATCCCTGGATGCCGAATGTGCTTGGGAAGATCATCCCGAATGTTTTCCAGAGCCACGGCATATTGGATTGGGGCCATGAAATCCCGCTTAAAAAGAGCAGTATGACTGAGAAGAAGGGGAATATAATCATGGCTGTCTCCCTGTTACGGATAAATACCGATATCAACATCGAAAAGAAAATGACGGAGAGCAGGAATGGGGTGAAAAACCGGATAATATCCAGCGGATTACCCATATGGGGTAATTGGAAAATTCGTGGCACCGCCAGTAAAATATAGGAGCAGACCACTATATAGATAGTGAAGTAACAGAGTGTCTTGCCGAAAATGACGGGGAAGAACTTGCCCTTTTGACGTAGTTGAGGTTCAATTGTGGCCAGTTTTTCTTCGCGTAACGATCCGGTCAGCATGGTGATTCCGAAGAAGAGGGTCTGGTGAATGATCAGGACGAGTACCGCCGGAAGAAGGAAACTGGCGAATCCCATCGTCTCGTTGAACAGGATATTCTTTTCGTAGTGGAAAGGAGCTGCCGATATTTCGGCGCTCCTGCCGGTGATGCCGGCTGCGTTCATCCGTTCTATTTTGATATCCTTTCCCGCTTCGAGTATGCCGAGATTGGCTCCCAGCATCATGGTGCGGTAATAGAGGAAACTACTCATGTCGCAATAGATCGATACTGTGGCCTGTTCATTGCGATGGATCTTTTGACTGTACTCTTTCGGGATATAGACCACACCATGTATTTTTTGCTTGTAGAACGGCTCTTTGGCCTCTTCAAGGTTATTGAGTTGATAGGCCACTTTCAGGTCGGGAGTGGCATCCAGCCTCCTTGCCAGTTCCCGCGACCGTGTGCTTCGTGATTCGTCGATCACGGCAATGGGCATCTCGTGTATTGTTTCGTTGCGATAGATGGATGAATAGAGGATGGGATAGATAAGTGTCGCTCCAAGAAAAACGACTGCCAGTCCGGAATCCTTCAGGATTATCCGGTATTCATCCAGCATAATATAGATCATCCGCCTTATTTCATGTAAGAACCGGAAAAATAGATTGGACTTATTGGAGTTGTTCATTGAATCTGCTCTTTTTTAATTCTACTCTGTCATGTTCAACAATGGTGTTCTTTAGCCTGACATACATCAGGAGAGGCAATAGTAAAAATGCCAACATCCCGGCGAAATATATCAGTGAATAGCCTATCTCCGCGCCATTCAACGCCTCATTGACATATATCTTGAAATAGTAGCGAATGGGGAAAGCCCATGAGAATACCTGTACTCCACGGGGCATCGCCTCTATCGGAAAAGTGAAGCCGGCAAAGGTGAAACTCAATAATCCGTAAAATACCCCCACACTGATGGAATCACGCAGACGTTGGAACAGGACAATGATAAATATGCCGATGGATTGATGTGCTATGACGAATAGGAACATGGCAAGTGATATCCACGCAATGCTGCCGTTCATGGGAAAGCCCATCACTCCGTAGAGCAGGAATAATCCTATCAATCCCAATAAGGTGAAAAGGAGGGTGTGGGGTAGTACCTTGCCGGTAAGGGCTGCCATTATCGACTCATTACCCGTGGCGAGCCATTCCCGTGTGGTGTTTTGTTTTATCTCCACGCCGATAGCGTAAATGGTAAACATGATGATCAGCAACTGCAATACACCCGGTAGCAACACATTCGAGAGGTAGACACTGTAGTTGGTGTAGGGATTGCCGATCTGGTGTGTATCTACGGAGATAGGTTGCAGGATCGGCATCAGATTTTCCTCACCCGTGATTCCCCTCGCCTGCAACGATTGCTGTAGGATAAAGCCCGACATCAACTCGCTGATATAGGTCAGCTCTTTATAGGCAAGCGATCCGGCTACCAGATAGGCATCATTCACATAAAAGGTGATGGCCGGTTGCCGGTTGGCAAGCAGGTCGGCCTGAAATCCCGGGGCAATATCGACGATGGCGTAGATCCGTCCCTCTTGCATCTCCTTGCGGGCTTCGGTAAAGGAGCTGTACTTGGCCGCGATTTCCATTTGGGGAGATGCGTTCAAGTTCCGCTCCAGGGTGCGCGACATCGATGAGTTGTCGCCATCGACAATGCCGATAGGCAGCTGCTGAGGCAATCCTTCCGACATCATCGTCAGAAAGAAGAAGTAGCAGAAGAGCATTGCGAATATTGAAGAGAGAAGATAGACGGGATGTGATAACATCCGTTTCCACTCCCTGCGAGCCACATCCCTTGTCTGTTGTATAATTGAGTTAGACATTTTTTATAATTAAGAACGAACTAAGAACGAACTAAGAACTAAGAACTAATTAAGAACTAATTAAGAACTAATTAAGAACTAATTAAGAACTAAGAGTCAAAACTAAATTTGAGAACAAATTGGTCATTGGTCATTAGTCATTGGTCATTAGTAATTAAGTGCCAATCTTTAATTAGTTTATACTATACATATTTGTAAATCATTTGTTAGAGCCATATTTATGTTTTAGAATAATATAAACTAATTCGTGCTCTATACTTAGTAATTAGTAATTACCAATTACCAATCACCAACGCCGTCATACCCGGGCGGAGGTCCTTGATGGGTTCTACCGGTTTGGCGCGGACTTCGAATGTTTTCAGGTCGAAATCGCCGGTAGTTTTTGTCGCCTTCCAGGTGGCAAACGAAGCCATCGCCTTTAGGTAATTAATTTCCAGCTTGGCCTCCCGGTTGTTCAGAGCCGGTATCTTTACGGTGATTATCGCACCTTTCTTCATGTCGTTCAACAGATCTTCACGTATGTTGAAACTGAACCAGATATCAT
Organism: Proteiniphilum sp.; assembly: GCA_041676805.1. GTDB lineage: Bacteria > Bacteroidota > Bacteroidia > Bacteroidales > Dysgonomonadaceae > Proteiniphilum. The sequence goes on along the minus strand of JBAYRG010000205.1, from coordinate 2,386 downwards.
CCAGATCCATGATATTCATGATGGGCGCACCGGTGCCGACCAGTTCCCCCTGTTTAGGGAATATCTCTGTCACTTCCCCCGAAATAGGAGCAATGAGGGTTGTCTCTTTCATGTAAGCTTCTACCTCTTGCACCGCTCCCTGTGCGCGATCGACCATTGCCAGTGCGGCGGCTTTGTCTTCCGCTTCGGCACCATTTTTGGCCATCTCATATTGCGATTTGGCGGCTGCGGCTTGGGCAACCGCTGCCTGGTACTGTGCTTCGGCTTCATCCCGCTTTTGGGCTGTAACCACTCCTTTTTCGAAAAGACGTTCTACCCGGTCGTATGATTTCCTGGCGATATCCACGCCCACTTCAGCTTTTTGCCACATCTCATACGCACCTTGAATCACTTCGCTGCGTGCTCCCTTTTGTGCTTTGCGGTCTTGTGCCATTGCAGCGTTTTGAGCAGCCGTAGCTTGTGCCAGTTTCGCATAGATCTCGGGGCTGTCGATCAATACCAGCGTGTCTCCCCGTTCGACCCACTCTCCCTCCTCTGCCAGGAACTGTAGAATACGTCCCGCCACTTTTCCCGAGACACGTACTTCGGTCGCCTCGGCGGATCCCTGAATCACAACCGGCTCCGGTTTATAAATAATCCATCCGATAATAAAAAGTATTATTACCGCGGCGATGAGCCCGACCAATGCGATCCGCAGATTGCGTATGTTTTCTTTTCTCTCTTTTTCCATTTCTGTTCTATCTTGTTTAATTGTTGAATCATCACTTAACCAGCTGGTTATAGAGTCGCTTTCTAATGAAGGTCTCCCGCCGATTTCTTCAAGTACAGGTTATTTAATTTCACATCCACAGTGGCATCGAGGTATTCCGATTCGGCCGACAGCCAGGCCGTTTGCGCCATTAATAAATCGGTTGAGGTGATGACACCCGCCTCAAAGCCCTCCTGGGCATAGATGAGATTTTCCTTGGCATTTTCTACATTCTTACGGGTCATTTCCTGTTTTTTCAGGCTTTCACCAATCCGATAGCTATCCTGACGTATTTGCAGTTCGATTTTCTCTTTTGCCTCCTCCAGTTCGAGCTTGGTTATCACCGCTTGGGTGCGCGCCGCATTGAGCGTGTGAACCTTCTCCCCGAAATGGAACAGGGGGACAACGGCGGTGACGCCGACGGTGAACATGCCGTTGAATTTCTTCTCCACCCCATTGAAGGCGTTCGGGTTGGTGGTGAGATATCCTCCGGTAAGGGCAACGGAAGGCATAAAGCGTGAAGCCATGACCTTGCTGTTTGCCTCAGCGATGTTGTCCGCTTGCGTCAACAGTTTGATCTCAGGACGATTGGCCCATGCCTGTTCAATAGAAACTGCCGGTTGCACATCGAACGACTCTTCGAGATTGGCATCCTTCAACTCAATCCGCTCCTCTAACGGAAGACCACATAACTGGTTCAATGCCATCCGCGAGAGATTTAACCCGTTTTCTGCTTTCGTCAGGGAGACATCTGCTTCGTTCAACTTGACCTTTATCTTCAGGGCGTCGGCTTTGGTAGCCATCCCCTCCTCCCGGAGCGCCTTCATATTCTTGTCGAGTTCGGAAACCAGGTTACGGTACTCCTTTGCCAGCTTCACTTTGTTTTCTAACGATACCACACGCCAGTAGGCTTCGTCCACATTCACCAGGAGCTCCTCCCGCTTCTCCTGAACCCGTACTTCGGCGATGGCCCGATTGGATTTGGCAATCTTATTGAGCTGGATAATCTTACCACCCATGAAGATAGGTTGGGCGAAACTGATGCCGCCGACGAAGATATTGCGCATGTCGAATTCCATCGCATCCTTCGGCAGGATCGCGTGGTTCTTCCATTGTAAATGCTCGGGATTTTTTTCAGGATCGAATGGTTTCCCTTGCGCGTCGAGTGGGACAGGTGTTCCGTCGACCATGACAAATTTATTATTGACGGCTGAATCGTCAAAGCTGAAGGTGCCGTCCGCATTGGGAGTAGGGCGGGAGGTTGGCCCGATACCGGGGCCGAAATGGCCATTGGCATCTATCACGCCGATCGGCAAGTAGGCGTCTTCTCCAAGAAGAGAGAGGTTCTTTTGATTGTACCGGTACGACCCATAGGCTGATATGTTTGGGAAAAACTGAGCGAATGCCGCTTTCGATAAGGATTGCGCCGCATTCACATTCTCTTCCGCTATTTTTAAACTCTTATTGTTTTCGAGAGCCAGTTGCCGGCACTCTTCCAAATCGAGCTGCCTCTGCGCATGCAGGTAAGGGAAAATGCAAATGCAACTAATGACCAATAATATTCTTTTCATAATCGAGATAGTTTATCAAAATCAGGCTATTTCTTGTAACGACATAATCCAAATAAGTTTTTCTTCT